>JBEAPQ010000326.1:0-55460 GCA_041164325.1 Planctomycetota bacterium
CGCGATCGCCACGCCGCAGCCCGTGAACACGGCCATCACGCCGCGCGGACTCGCCCCCATCGCGGTCAGGATGCCGATGTCGTGCGTCTTCTCGGTGACCATCATCGACAGCGTGGCGTACATCAGGAACGCCGCGACGACCATGATGACGAACAGCACGAGCTTCATCAGCGAGCGCTGGTGCTCGACGTTGCCGATCCGGCCCGCGTTGGCCTCGGCCCAGGTGCGGACCCGGATCCAGGAGCTGCCGCGACCGGTCACGCCCTCGGCGAGTGCGCGTTGGAGGCGCCCGGCCGTCGCTTCTGCGTCCGAGGGGTCGTGGAGGCGGATGGCGACTTCGTTCGCGGACGCGGTGCCGGGGTTCTCGCTGAGGAACGCGCGCATCGTGTCGATGTGCACGAAGACGTTCAGGCCGTCGAATCCCGCGTAGCTGGTCTCGTAGGCTCCCGCGACGCGGCACGCGAGCGGGCGGAAGTCGAGCTCCTCGCGCCCGCCGCTGCGACGCATGCGTCCGACGGTGAGCTTGGCGCGGTCGCCGGCCATCACTCCGTCTTCCGCCATGCGCTGGCGGCTCAGCACGAGGGCCGGCAGGCCGTCCAGCGCGTCGAGCGGCCGATCCGGATCGGCGACGCGGATCCGGGGGTCCTCGATGCCGGTGATCCAGTCCCGGAAGCCCGTGACGCCGCGTTCCAGTTCGGGCTCGATCCCGAGCACGGAGACGAAAGGCGTCGCAGCGCCGAGTTCGCTCATGCCCGCGGGCGGAGCGGCGCGTCCGACCTGCTCACCGAACGGATGGACGAGGCCTTGCCAGACGATCCGCGGGGAGCAGGCGGCGACGTTCTCGTCGGCCTCGACGATGCTGCGCACCTCGTCGAAGTCGACGCCTTCGGGCAGGTTGATCGCGGTCATGTCCGCCGTGCTGCTCTGCAGGTGGCGCGCGACCTCCTTCAGGAAGCCCGAGAAGATCGACACGACGACGATCAGGGCCCAGACCCCGAGCATGATGCCGACCACGCCCAACGCATTGATGGGGCGGGCCAGCAGGTAGCGGAGCGCGAGGAAGTAGCGGTACATCCCGGGCGTTCCCTCAGGAGACGACGACGCCGTCCTTCATGCGGACGACGCGGTGGCAGCGGTCCGCGAGCCGTTCGTCGTGGGTGACCATCAGGAAGGCGACGCGCTCCTCCCGGTTGATGCGGAACAGCAGTTCGAGAACGCCGGCTGCGGTCTCGCTGTCGAGGTTGCCCGTGGGCTCGTCGGCCAGGATCACCTTGGGGCGGGCGATCAGTGCGCGGGCGATCGCGACGCGCTGGCGCTCGCCGCCCGACAGCTCGGAGGGACGGTGGGTGTGACGCTCGGTCAGTCCCACCGTGCGGAGCAGCTCGCGCGCGCGCTCGTCGAGCGCGCGGCGATCCTTGAGCCACGACCACAGGCTCCGGTCCATCATGGTGCCGAGCTTGACGTTCTCGAGGGCGTTGAGCTCGGGGATCAGGTGGTAGAACTGGAACACGAAGCCGATCTGGCGGTGGCGCAGGTGCGCGCGCTCGCGGATCGGGAGGTTGTGGACCGGCTTGCCCTCGAAGAGCACCTGCCCGTCGGTCGGAGGGTCGAGCAGGCCCAGCACGTGGAGGAGCGTCGACTTGCCTGCGCCCGACGCGCCGAGCAGAGCGACCACTTCGCCTTCGCCGATCGCCAGGTCGACTCCACGCAGGACAGGAATCGAGCGGGAGCCGATCGCGTAGCTCTTCGTGACGGCACGGGCCTCCAGGATCGGGCGTGTCATCGTGTGGGGGCTCCGGTCATTCGTGGGACAGGGCCCGGACGGGGTCCATGCGCGCCGCGCGGCGCGCCGGCAGCCAGGCGGCGAGAAGGGTGATGGCGAGGGCCGAGACGGCGACCTGGGTCACCCAACCGGGTTCGATCTCGTAGGGGATCTGGTCGAGCGAGTAGA
Source organism: Planctomycetota bacterium (assembly GCA_041164325.1). Lineage (GTDB taxonomy): Bacteria > Planctomycetota > UBA1135 > UBA1135 > UBA2386 > JAQCBR01. The sequence goes on from JBEAPQ010000326.1 coordinate 1,952, forward strand.
GAGCGGTCGGGAAGAGCTCGACGCCGAGCTTGGCGCGGCTCCAGTCGTTGATGTCGTTCAGGTAGTGGGCGGACAGCAGGCCGGAGACCACGCCCAGCACCGCGCCCGCCACCCCGATGACTCCACCCGACAGCACGAAGATCCGCAGGATGCCGGGCGGGGCGGCGCCCATCGACGTCAGCACGCCGATGTCGCGCGTCTTCTGCGTGACCGTCATGTGCAGCGTCGAGTAGATCAGGAACGCCGCGACGAGCATGACTGCGAACAGGATGAGCTTCATCATCCCGCGTTCCTGATCGACGGCGCCGAGGAACACGCGGTTCTGCTGTTCCCAGGTCAGCACCGTGGCCCCTGGCTGGGCCGCGAGGAGCGCAGCCTGGACGCGCGCGGCGACGGTCGCAGGGTCCGCGCCCGGCCGCACGCGGATCGCCACGTCGCTGACCAGGTCGATCGCGAACGGATCGTCGGGGTGCTGGCCGAGCATCTCACGGAGCGCGTCGATGCCGACCAGGGCCGTCGTCTCGTCGAGGATCTGGTGGTTGGTCTCGAAGCAGCCGGAGATCGTGAAGTAGCGGCGGACCTGGACGAGGTCGGTGTCTTCGCCACGGTCGACGAAGCGTGCGGTCACGACCGACAGCTGCTGTCCGAGATCGAGCTGCGACGCGCGCGCACGCCGCGAGCTGACGAGGACGCCGGGCGAGGCCTTCAGCAGAGGTCCCGGCGTGCCGGGCTGCCGGGCCTCGCGCCGCCACTTCTCTTCGAGCGCGACGGGAACCTCGAGCGGGTCGTCCGGAACGGCCGGGGCGAAGCCGTGTGCGGCGCCCTTCTCGATCCATGTCCGGAAGCCGGTGGTCTCCTTCTCGCGCTCGGCGTCGATGCCGACCAGCTCGACGAAGTCGAACGCGAGCGGGGACGTGACCATGCCGCGCGTTTGCTGCAGGTGCTGGCCGAGTCGCCCGTAGGGGAAGTACATCCCGTGGTGACGGAGGCGAGGCGCCGTGCCGACGACGTCCTCGTCGGCTCGGATCAGCGCGTCGAGTTCCTCGAACGAGGCTTCGGCGTCGAAGCCGGTCGCGAGGAGGTCCGGGGTCGCGATCCGGATGCTCTGACGGATCTCGCTGATGAACCCGGAGAAGACGGCGATGACGACGATCAGTGCCCAGACCGCCACCGCGACGCCGAGCGTCCCGAGGATGTTCACCCAGCGCGTGCGCAGGTAGCGCAGCGCAAGGAAGCCCGAGTAGGCAGGGATCACGTGCGGGCGGGCGGGACGTCGGTCAGGGGGTTCACGGCGCGGCACCCGCATCGGCGGGGGCCTCGGTCTCCTCCGAGGTCATCGCCGAGGCGTCGACACGCCGGAGGAGGGGGAACAGGATGACGTCGCGGATCGAGTCCGAGCCGCTCAGCAGCATGGCGAGTCGGTCGATGCCAATCCCGAGGCCGCCCGCAGGCGGCATGCCGAACTCGAGTGCCGACACGTAGTCGACGTCCATCTCGGAAGGAGTCTCCTCGTCCTTGTGCACGAGCTGTTCGGCGAACCGGCGCTCCTGGTCCTGCGGGTCGTTGAGCTCGCTGAACGCGTTGCCCATCTCCATGCCCGCGACGAACAGCTCGAACCGCTCCGCGATCCGCGGGTCTTCCGGACTCTGCTTGGCGAGCGGGCAGACGGCGACGGGGTAGTCGTGGACGAAGACCGGGCCACGCAGAGTGTCCTCGACCGTCTCCTCGAAGATGTCGTTGGCGATCTTCGGCAGCGGCAGTCCCGCGGTCTTCAGGCCGAGCTCCTCGGCACGCGCCATGACGGAGGCCTCGTCGAACCAGTCGACGCCGGGGTTGGCTTCGGCGAACAGATCCAGGTAGCGCGCTCGCTGGAACGGGGGGCGCAGGTCGTACTCGGCCCCGCGGAACGAGACCTTCGATCGGCCGCCGAGCACCGTGTCGCAGAGGTGCGCGAACAGCCCCTCCACGCGGTCCATGATGTCGAGGTAGTCGGCCCAGGCCTCGTAGCTCTCGAGCATCGTGAACTCCGGGTTGTGCCGGGTGCTGATGCCCTCGTTGCGGAACACGCGGCTGACCTCGTAGACGCGCTCCATGCCACCGACCAGGAGGCGCTTCAGGTACAGCTCCGGCGCGATGCGCAGGTAGAGCTGCATGTCGAGCGCGTTGTGGTGGGTGACGAACGGTCGAGCCGTGGCGCCACCCGACACCGGGTGCAGCATCGGCGTCTCGACCTCGAGGTAGCCCAGCCCGTCGAAGTAGGCGCGGATCTCGCGCACGATCTTCGAGCGGAGCACGAACGTGTCGCGGACCTCCGGGTTCGCGAACAGGTCGACGTAGCGCATCCGGTAGCGCGCCTCGACGTCCTGCAGCCCGGCCCACTTCTCCGGGGGGTGCCGCAGCGCCTTGGTCGCGAGGATGACGTCGTCCGCCCAGATGGTCGGCTCGCCCTTCTGGGTCACGCCGAGCTCGCCGAGGATCACGACCTGGTCGTTGGCCTCGACGAGCTTGCGGTGCGGCCAGAACGCGGCCAGCCGGTCCCGCTGGAAGCCGATCTGGATGCTCCCGCTCCGGTCGAGAAGGTGCGAGAAACGCAGCTTGCCGAAGTCCCGGACCTGGGTGAGTCGGCCGCCGACGACGACCTTCTCACCGTGTCGCCCGTCGAAGCCGTCGAGGCAGGACGCGATCGGAACGGGCTTCGGGACGCGGGGTGGATAGCTCGGGATGCCCGCTTCGGCGAGCTTGTCGAGCTTGGGCAGGCGGTCTGCAGCGATCTGGTCGGTCAACGCGGCTCTCCGGAACGGCGGCGGATCGCGGACCTTAGCCGATGCAGCGCAGGCGACCCAGCGGAAGATCGGGCGCGCTGCGGCGCCGGTCAGGAGTCGACGAGGCGGAGCCGGACCTCGACCTGGCCGTCGTTGGTCCGGACTTCGTGTGTGCCGAGCTTCTGCGTCGGAGCGGTCCGGCAGTCTCCGGTGGCGAGATCGAAGGACCAGCCGTGCCACAGACACTCGACCGTGCCCCGCTCCGGGCATGCGATTCCGGTCGACAGGGGGCCGCCTGCGTGGGGACAGGAGTCGTCGACCGCGCGGAAACCGGAGGTCGTCCAGAACACCGCGATCTCGCGGCCCTCGATCTGGATCGCGGAGGCGCCGCGATCCCTGAGCTCTTGCTCGGCCCCGACCCGATGCCAGTCGGTCACGAGGACGCTCCGCCGACGCTGCGGAATGCGAACCGACGGATGATGCGTCCCTCGGCGAGGTACTTCCGCTCGAAGTTGGTCGGGGAGAACGCGTGTCCGGGGCCGGCTTCGATCAGCGTCCGCTCCTCGCTCTCGTCGCGGACGAGGAGTGGCGAGGCGCCGAGGACGCGCGCGATCTGGCCGGCGTAGCTCGGGTTGTCCGTGGCGACCAGCAGGTGGCCGCCCGGGCGGAGCACGCGGTGGGCGAGGCGGGGCGCGTCTTCGGTGAAGAAGCGACGCCCACGGTGGCGCCGCTTGGGCCACGGGTCCGGGAAGTAGACGTGGAGCCGGTCGATCGAGTGCGGCTGGACGCGGTCCTCGAGGTAGAGGCGGGCGTTGTCGACGAGCAGGACCGCATTCTCGCGGCCGGCCTCGACGAGTCGGTCCGCAGCGAACGTGGCGTACGAACCCGCGGCCTCGATGCCGACGAAGAACGTGTCCGGTCGGACTCCGGTCGCCGCGACGAGGTAGGCACCCTTGCCGGAGCCCACTTCGATCTCGACCTTCGCGTAGCCCGTGGGCACCAGCTCTTCGAGCGGCGGTGGGTCGTCTCCGCCGACGATGATCGGCAGCTGGCCGCGGACCTCGACCGGCGGCACGCGCTTGCGGAACGACAGCTTGCCGCCCACCGACATGCGGTGGGCGCGGCCGAGGACTTCTCCGGAAGCGCTGTCAGCGGGCATCGTGCGGGAGCATAGCCTCGCGGTGGTTCGGCACGGAAGGCCGAGGCACGGGGGCAAGCGCCGCTGGCGCGTCAGTGGCCTTCGCGGACGAGGTTGACGTTCCAGCTGGGGATGCGGACGCGGATCGCGTCGCCGTCGGGCGCGCGCTCGATGCGTGCCTGGCAGCCGAGCCGGCTGTCCAGTCCGAGATCGCGGGCTGCATCGAGCTGGTCCTCTTCGTCCTCACTCGCCTCGTTGAGGGCATCGGCGCCGGCCTCGACGCGGACGTGGCACGTCGAGCAGGCGCAGACCGCGCCGCACGCGTGGTCGAGCGGGACCGCGTTCCGCATCGCGACGTCGAGGATCGAGTCGCCCACGGCGGCGTCGAAGGTGCCGTGGTCGACGAAGTGGACGGAGATGCCTTGGGTCATCGGGCTTCGGGCTTCTGCGGTTCGGTCAGGGCCTTCTGGACTGCGGAGCCGATCACGTCGTCGGCGATCTGTGCCGTGCGGCGCGACAGGTCCTCGACGGCGCGCTTCAGCTCGTCGGTCGGCGTGTCGTCCGCCGCGAGCAGGCGGTCGACCTTGTTGGTGGCCTTCTTGACCGCGTAGGTCTGGTCGGGCGGCAGGTCCGACAGCTCGAGCGCGCGTCGGGTGCCGTGGACCATGGCGGCTGCCTTGTTGCGGAGCTCGATCGCCTCCCGCGCCTCCATGTCCTCGATCGCATGGTCGATCGACGCGCGCATCATGGCGCGGACCTCCTCTTGCGTGAGTCCGAAGCTCGGGACGACCTGGATCGACGCGGTCACGCCGGTGCGTTGCTCCTGGGCGAGGACCCGGAGGACACCGTCCGCATCGACCATGAACGTCACCGCGATCCGCGGCAGGCCGGCCGGCATCGGCGGAATGCCGCGCAGACGGAACGACGCGAGCTTCCGGCAGTCGACGATGCGCTCGCGCTCCCCCTGGTAGATGTTCAGCTCGACGGCGGTCTGTCCATCGACCTGCGTCGAGAACTCCTCGGTCTTGCTGGTCGGGATGGTTGCGTTCCGCAGGATCAGCTTGCTGACGACGCCGCCCATCGTCTCGAGTCCCAGCGAGAGCGGGATCACGTCGAGGAGCAGCAGGTGTCGGCTGCCGCCGGCCAGGATGTCCGCCTGGATGGCCGCGCCGAGCGCGACCGCCAGATCGGGGTCGACGCCGGCGTGGGGCTCCCTGCCGGTTGCTGCCGCGACGCGTTCGCGGACCAGCGGGACCCGCGTCGAACCGCCGACGAGGACGAGGTCGTCGATCTGATCGGGGGTTCGCTCGGCGTCGCGGAGGGCCTGCCGGAGGCAGGTCAGCGTCCGGTCGACGAACGGGGCGATCAGCGCCTCGAACCGCGCGCGCGTCAGCCGCAGCGTGACCGGCTCGTCGCGGCCGAGGTCGATCGACAGCTCGGCCTCGTCCGCGGTCGAGAGCTCGATCTTCAGGGCCTCGGCGGACCTGCGGATCGCCTGCTTGACGTAGGGGTCGTCGGCCAGCGCTTGGGCGCCGGCGGCAGCGAGGATCTCGTCGGCGATGACCCGGTCGAAGTCGTCGCCTCCGAGGTGGGTGTCGCCAGCCGTGGCGAGGACCTTGAAGACCCCGTCGCGGATCTCCAGCACCGAAACGTCGAAGGTCCCGCCGCCCAGGTCGTAGACCACGACCGTTCCGTCATGGCTCCCGTCGATGCCGTAGGCGAGCGACGCCGCGGTGGGCTCGTTGACGATGCGAAGACACTTGAGTCCCGCGAGCTCGGCGGCGTGGCGCGTGGCCTGCCGCTGGGCGTCGTCGAAGTAGGCGGGGACCGTGATCACGGCTTCCTCGACCGGCATGCCGAGGGCGGCCTCGGCCTGCGAGCGGACGGCTCCCAGCACGCGCGCCGACAGCTCCTCCGGCGACCACGCGTGCCCGTCGATCGGGATGCGGGCGAGGCCGCGCTCGGGCTCGGGGACGACGGGGTAGGGGAGGCGCGCCGCCTCGGCCTCGACGTCGGTCCGCGTGCGTCCGAGCAGTCGCTTGACCGAGTGCACCGTGCGCGCCGGCAAGTCCAGGGCGCGGGCCTTCGCTGTGGCGCCGACGATGGGTTCTCCACCGTCCTCGGGGAACGAGAGGACCGAGGGAATCAGGGCGGCTCCGTCGGCGGCGCGCAGCACGCGCGGTCCATGCCGGGTGACGACGGCGGCGAGGCTGTTCGTCGTGCCGAGATCGATGCCGACGACGATGCGGTTCGAGGCGGGGGTGGCGTCGGCGGTCATCGGGGGTCCAGGTCGGTCAGGGTCCGCGCGTCGAGATCGGCGAGAGCCTTGCGGAAGTATTGGGACTGGTGGAGTGCGGTCGCAGCCGCGCGCGGGTCGCCCGCTTCCAGTGCGGACGCGATGGCGACGAACGTCTCCTCGACGCGCGCCGCGATCTCCTCGCGGAGGGCGTCCGCGTCGGCGGGACCGGCTTCGGACACCGCCTCGGCCAGCTCCATCGCCTCGACCAGGAAGGGCGGAGACAGGGTCCGGGTCGCCTCCCGGGCGGCGGTGTCGAGCCGGTCGATCAGCACACCCGCACGGAGCCAGCGGTCCTTGAGAAGCCGGTAGGCGTCATTGATCGCGGCCGAGCGTGCGAGCGCCTCGGCCAGCACCGCCGGGTCGTCCGAGGTGCGGAGCTCTTCCGACCAGCGATCCGGATGGGCATCCCGAGAGTGGGCGAGGTAGCTCGTCTCCAGAGCACGGAGGTCCAGCTCGAGCGCGGGGGCCAGGCCGAGGGTGGCGAAGGGGTCGGGTTGCGACACGGTCGGGTGCGGGGCCGCGTGGGGCTCGGATCGGCGGGACGCGAGCGGTTCCGGCTCAGGCCGAGAACGACGTGCCGCAGCCACAGCTGCCGGTCGCCGACGGGTTGCGGAACACGAAGCCCCGATCGAGCAGGCCGTCGTTGAAGTCCAGCGTCGTCCCGCCCATGAAGAACTCGCTCTTCTTGTCGATGACGAGCTTCACCCCGTGCTCCTCGAACGTCAGGTCGAACTCGGTCGGGCCGTTGGCGTCGAAGTCGAGCACGTAGGAGAACCCCGAGCAGCCGCCGCCCTTCGCGCCGATCCGGACCCAGGTCGAGGTCTCCGGCATCGCGTGCTCGGCCATCACGCGGACCACTTCCTGGGCCGCGCGCTCGGTGATGTGGATACCGCGCGTGGACTTGGGGCCGGTCGCGCTGGTGTCTTGGGCTTGGCTCATCGTGGTCCCTCAGGACTCGGCGGGTGCGTCCGCTCCCTGCTTGGAGCGGTAGTCCTCGATCGCGGCCTTGATCGCATCCTCGGCCAGGACCGAGCAGTGGATCTTGACCGGTGGGAGCGCGAGCTCCTCGACGATCTGCGTGTTCTTGATCTGCATGGCTTCGTCGATCGTCGTGCCCTTCAGCCACTCGGTGGCGAGGGAGGACGACGCGATCGCCGAGCCGCAGCCGTAGGTCTTGAACTTGGCGTCCACGATCCGCCCGTCGTCGTCGACCTGGATCTGGAGCTTCATCACGTCCCCGCACTCGGGAGCGCCGACGACGCCGGTGCCGACGTCCTTGGCGTTCTTGTCGAGCGCGCCGACGTTGCGTGGGTTGTTGTAGTGGTCGAGGACCTTGTCGCTGTAGGCCATGGCCGTTCGATCTCGGAGGGGTTGGCGGGAAGGGAGGTGGAGAGGGGCAGGATCAGTGGTGTGTCCACTTCACCTTCGAGAGGTCGACGCCTTCCTGGACCATCTCCCAGAGCGGGGACATCTCGCGGAGGCGGTTCACTTCGCGGACGACGAGATCGACGACGAAGTCGACCTCGGCTTCGGTGTTGAAGCGTCCGACCGAGAAGCGGATCGAGCTGTGGGCGAGCTCGTCGCCGAGCCCGAGGCTCTTCAGCACGTAGCTCGGTTCGAGCGAGGCGGACGTGCAGGCCGATCCGGAAGACACGGCGACGTCCTTGATGCCCATGATCATCGACTCGCCCTCGACGTACGGGAACGAGATGTTCGACAGGTGGGGGAGCCGATGCGTCGTGTCGCCGTTGATGACGGCGTCCGGGATCCCGGCGAGGATGCCCTGCTCGAGGCGATCGCGCAGCGCCGTGACCTTCGCGACGTCGGCGTCGAAATCCTCGCGCGCGATCCGGGCCGCTTCACCCATGCCGGCGATACCCGGCACGTTGAGCGTGCCCGACCGCATGCCGCGCTCGTGACCGCCGCCGTCCATCAGCGGCGCGAGACGGACGCGCGGGCTCTTGCGCCGCACGTAGAGCGCGCCGACTCCCTTCGGTCCGTAGAACTTGTGTGCCGACAGCGACAGGAGGTCGATGCCCTGGCTCTGCACGTCGAGCGGCATCCGTCCTGCGGACTGGGTGGCATCGGTGTGGAAGAGGACGCCCTTCTCCTTGCAGAGCGCGCCGATCTCGGCGATCGGGTGCGCCGTGCCGGTCTCGTTGTTGGCCGCCATCAGCGACACGAGGATCGTGTCCGGTCGGATCGCCGCGCGCAGGGCGTCCAGATCGATCCGGCCCTGGCCGTCGACTTCGAGCCAAGTCACCTCGCAGCCCTGCTGCTCCAGGTGCTTGAGGGGATCGATGACCGCCTTGTGCTCGGTGACGCAGGAGATCAGGTGGCGCCCCTTCGACGCATACATCTCCGCGACGCCCTTGATCGCGAGGTTGTTCGCCTCGGTCGATCCGCTGGTGAAGACGATCTCCTTCGGGTGCGCGCCGATCAGGCGGGCGACTTCTTCGCGGGCCGTGTCGACGGCCGCTTCGGCCTGCCAGCCGAACGCGTGGTTGCGGCTCGCCGCGTTGCCGAAGTCCTCCGCGAAGTAGCGCACCATCTTGTCGACAACGCGCGGGTCGCACTGCGTCGTCGCGCTGTTGTCCATGTAGATCGGGGTCTTGATGGTCATGGCAGGTGGGTGCTGTCGGAGCTCGGCTTGCGGATGCGTCAGTGCGCGTGCGTTGATCGGCGGACGTCGCCGCGCAGATGCGTTCAGCGGGCTTGGTCGGACGGAGTCGTCGGCCGTGGGGTGACCGTCGGGTCGAGCGAGGTCGCCGGCGTTGGTGTGCGGGACGGGAAGAACTCGGGGGGGATCGCGCTGCCCTGGCTGGTCTCGAGACCGGCCAGTTCGACGAGCTTCAGTTCGTTGAGGAGGCCCTGGATGCGCGCGTTGAGGACGAGCAGGGGTCCCTTCGATTGGCAGAGACCCGCAAGGTTGCACGCCTCGTGGATGCCGACACCGTCGATTTCGTCCGCGCCGTCGCCCTGCGGGCTGCCGTCCGACGAGCAGTCCGGGCGGTGCCCGAATTCACGCTCGTGGGCGCACTCGACGAACGAGAACGGTCCCTCGACCGCGCGGAGGATGGCGCCCAGGCTGATCTGGCGGGGCGAGGCGGCGAGTCGGTAGCCGCCGCGCGCGCCGCGGACCGAGTTGAGGAAGCCGGCGCGGGTCAGGTCCTTGAGGAGGTTGGCGACCAGCGACTTGTTCAGCGCCGAAAACGACGCCAGCTCCTGCGCGCTCACGAGCGCGTCCCGGCCTTCCTCGGCAGCGCGGCGCGCGAGGTAGGACAGGATGAACACGGCGTAATCGGCTTTCTTCGTGATCCGGAACATCGGGATCTCCGGGGGCCCTCATCAGCGTGATCCGGAACCGCAGGAGGGTCCCGGACGAAGGCCGCGCAAAATAGGCCTTCCGAGGGGCTCTATCAAGGGGAGCTCGTCGGTAGAATGCGCCCGCTCGAACGCGGAACCGAGTCGAGTCCGAGTCTCAAATCACTGGAACATGGTTGTTTACGAGCATCTAGCTGGCGTTCTGCCGGCTCGCGGTCGGGCGCATCGCACCGCTGCGCCCTACGCGCGGATCGATGTTGTCGGGCCGGACGCGGCAGACTTCCTTCATCGGCTTTGCTCCCAGGAGATCCTCGGCATGGTCGATGGTGAGCTGCGGCCGGCGGCGTTCCTGTCGCCCAAGGGAAAGCTGGTGGCGACCGCCTACGTGGGGCGGGTCGGCGACGCGGTCTGGATCGAGGTCCAGGCCGGGCAGGCGGACACGCTGGCTGCACTCCTCGATCGCTACCACTTCACCGAGCGGCTGACGATCGCGCGCCCCGATGGGCTCGTCTGCACCGAGTTGCTCGGGCTGACCGGGGGCGATTGGGATGCGCTGGGCGGTCCTCCGCCGGGACGCTTCGAAGCCTCCGCGACCGGAGTGACCTTCGCGGGTGCGCGCCACGGGGTCCGTTGGCTCCGCCACCACGGTCCGGCAGGAGACCCCGGAGCGCTGGCGGCGGCAGCCGGGGAGCCTTCCCTCGACCCGGAGGTCGCCACGTGCTTGCGCCGTCTAGCCGGGCTGGTCGCGGTGGGCGTCGAGACCGAGGAGAACACGCTCGGCCTGGAAGCAGCCCTCGACGACCACGTGGCGACCGACAAGGGGTGCTACACCGGCCAGGAGATCGTCGCGCGTATCCACACCTACGGCCACGTCAACCGGACGTTGGCGCTGTTCCGCATCGCGACGGCGGAGCCCGTGGAGCGTGGGGCTCCGCTGATCGACGTCGACGACGGCGAGCCCGTCGGTCGCGTGCTCGCGGCGGGGCCGATTCCGGGGCGCGACGATCAGCTCGGCGTCGGCTTCCTCCCCGAGGTCCTCATCCGTGAGCCGGTTCCGCTGGCGCTCGGTTCAGAGGACGGCCCTGCGGTTCAGCTCGAAGCCTTGTCGCCGGCGTAGACGATCACGAAGACCGCACGCCCGGTCACGGCGCGGAGGCGCGGCATGGCCTCGCCCCGCAGCGCGACCGGCCCCTCGGCCGCCCGGATCACCTCGTCCCCGACCAGGGCCTCCCCCTCGGTCTCGACGTGGATCGCGACCTCGCCCGGATAGCTGCCGTGCCGCGGCATCGCGGGCGTCACCTCGGAGCCCTCCTCGGCGTGCAGTTCGTCGACGCAGAGTCCGAGCGCCTTGTAGTCGAACCCGAGCACGCGATGGTGCACGACGCCCGCCGGCGCTTCGACGGGCTCGATCCGCCGGGGCAGGATGGCTTCGCTCGACGTCAGGAATGCCTCCGCCGGCTTCCAGGTGCCGCTCACCGGATCGAACGCCTTGCCGCTGCCCGAGAGCGCGAGCAGCGGCTTCCGGCCGAGTTCTTCGCGCGGCGTCTCGGCGACCGGGAGTGCCGGTTGGCGCGCGGCGACCACCAGGATCGAGCCCGAGCCGTTCTGCGTCTGCCAGCGGGTGCGCGGCGGCAGGAACACGGCGACCGGCCGCTTGGGTTCGAACGGCGACGCGCGGAGGCCGCGGCGGATCCAGGAGCCGGCACCGGCGTACAGGTCGTGGGTACCGCTCAGCACGAGCAGCAGGCCCTCGCCGTCGGGTGAGGGCTGGGGCTCTCCGTCCCCGGACACTTCGAACCGCTGGAACTCCAGGAGCCACCTGCTGTCGGCGTCGAAGCGGGCGATCCGCGCGGGCACAGGGCCGTCGGCGGGCGCGTAGGGGATGCGCTGCATGGGGTCTGGTCTGGGACCTTCGATGGGGTCAGGCAAGGCGGAGATCGGTCCTGCTCCGGGGGCCGTGGGAGCGGGCTCGTCCGGGTGGACGCGGAAAGAGGGCCCGGTCCGCGATGTCAGCCGACCACTTCGATGCCGGCCTTGTCGAGCATGTCGGCGAGATCGCGCTGGGCGAGATCCTCGCGCAGTGCCTCGAGGAGTCCGGCGTCATCGGGTGCGGGCACGACCTTGGCCACCCGCACGAGACAGTAGCCCAGAGGGACGCGGACCGGTTCCGAGACCTGGAGGACCGGCAGCGAGAACGCGGCATCGAGAACGGCTTCGGGAATATCGTCCGAACCGCGCGCGAACAGGCCGAGGTCGCCGCCGCGCACCTTCGAGTAGGGGTCTTCGCTGTGGATCTGCGCGACGCGCAGGAAGGACTGTCCCTCGTCGAGCAGCGCCCGGACCCGCAGAGCCTCTTCGCGCGCCTCGTCGAACGTGCGCTTGACGATGGCGTTCGGCTCCTCGACGCCGCGGAGCAAGACGATCGAGACGGCGCGCTTCTCTCCGTGTGCGCGGAGGATCGAGACGCGGTCCTCGCGCAGCTGGCGCGCCAGTTCCTCGGGTGGGTGGGTCTTCGCCGCGAGCCGGGCGAGCTGGACCGTCGCGACCAGCTGCGGAGAGCGCGCGAGCTCGTCGACGGTGAGGCCCTGGGTCGACAGCAGCCAGTCGTCGTACCGGACCCCTGCGTAGCGGGGATCGCTCTCGATCTTCCGGCGACGCTCCGCGATCTCGGCGCGGGTGTCCTCTTCGGTGACGCGGATGCCGGCCTTCTCGGCCCGATGCTGGAGCAGCTCCCGCAGCACGATCCGGCGCACCATCTTGTTGCGCTCCTCCAGCGGCACGTTCGGCAGGATCTCGGCGCCGAGATCGGCCAGGTCGAAGCGCTTGGCGTCGACCTGCGCGACGATCGACGGCGACAGCGCGGTCTCGTCGAGGACGATCTTGTGCCGTCCCCGGGCCTCTTCGAGCCAGAGCCGCTGCAGTTCGGGCGTGACCTCCGCGGCGTCCCGGAGCTCGAGTTCCCTCATGACGAGGCGCTGGTGGGCGACCTGGAAGCGCACGAACTTCTGTTCGAACTGGGTGCGGTCCATCCGCTTCGCGACGAGGAAGTCCGAGAGCGTGGCTCCGGCCGCCTGGAGCTGGGCTTCGATCCCGTCGATGCAGGCGGCGACATCGGCATCCGAGGGCTCGATGCCGGCGTCCCGTGCCTCGATCGCGACCAGCTCCCGGTCGACCAGGACCTGCAGCGCTTCCTGGCCGTGCTCACCGCGCCGGTGGCGCTCACCGACCTCGCGGGCGAGCTGGCTGCGTGTGACCGCGGCGGCCTTGCCGTCCGGCAGCCGGAACCGGGCGATGACACCGTCTCCCTGGGGGGCGGGAGCCGTGACGATCCAGCAGAAGGCAGCAGCCAGGCTCAGCATGGCCGAGGTTATAGCCGGAGGCCTCGGGGTGATCCCAAGGCTCGCGTCCCGTAGGGCCGGCGTTCACGTCCGCAGCAGCTGCGTCGTGGCGACCTCGGTCTCCGCCAGCGCAGCCGGTGCGCGCCGCGGCAGCTTCAGCACGAAGGTGGCCCCGAAGCCTGGTTCGCGCTCGCAGGTGATCGTGCCGCCGTGTGCTTCGGCGATCCGGCGTGCGACGGGCAGACCGAGTCCGAATCCGTCCGGCTTCGCGGTCATCGTCTCGCCGGCCTGGGCGAACAGTCCGAACACCCGATCGGTGTCCCGCGGGTCGAGGCCGGGTCCCTCGTCCCGGATGCAGACCTCCGACCACGTTGCATCCCCGCGGACCCGCACGTCGACGGTCGCTCCGTGCGGCGAGAACTTGATCGCGTTGTCGAGAAGGCCGTCGAGGATGCGGCCGATCCGACCGGCGTCGCAGTCCACCGGCGCACCGGCCCGCTCCTGGCCGGAGCGGATCAGCGTCAGGCCGCGGGCCTGGGCCGCGGCCTGCGCGCGCGACAGGGCCGCGTCGACGAGGTTCTCGATCGGCACCCGGGTCCGCTCGAGCTCGAGCGGCGCCGCTTCGAGGGCTGCGATCTCGAGCACGCTGTCGATCAGCTCGAGGAGTCGGCGTGATTCCTCGTCGACGATGCCGAGGAACTCCGCGCGCTCCTCGGGGCTCCCGCCGTCGAACTTCCGCAGGATCTCGATCGAGGCCAGGATCGAAGTGAGCGGCGTGCGCATCTCGTGCGACACGTTCGACAGGAACGAGTCCTTCGCGCGGTCCAGGGAGCGCAGCGCCGAGTTGGCCTGCTCGAGTTCCTGCGTGCGCTGCGAGACCCTGTGCTCGAGCTCGCGGCGCGTCCGGGCCGTGTCGACACGGTGGCGCTCGACGGCGCGCGCCATCGCGTTGAAGCGGACGGCGAGGCGTCCGGCTTCGTCGCGCGACGAAGCGGCGAGGCGCCGGTCGGTCTTCCCCTCGCTGACGTCGCGCATCGCGTCGGCAAGCTCCCGGAGCGGGTGCAGGACGCGCTGTGCCGCCCAGCCGGCGGCGGCCGTCGCGAGCACGACGAGCAGCGCCGCCCAGCCCAACAGCCGGGTGCGGAGCACAGCGCCCGCTGCTGCGGCCTCGGAGATCGGCACCGAGACGACGGCCACCCGCGTCAGGTCGGCGTCGGCGGCGGCCGTCGCGATCAGGTGGGGGACTCCGCCGATGTCGGCGTGCACCACGCCCGGCGTGGGGCGTCGGAGCAGCGACAGCATGCGGTCGTCGGTCCCCGGAAGCGCAGCGACCAACGCGTAGCCCGCGGCGTCGGTCCGGGCGACGTGCACCGCGGCGCGCGCCGTGTCGGGCAGCTCTCGGCGCACGGTTGCGAAGCGCTCGCCCGGCGAGGCGTCCTCACGCTGCCGGAGGTCCTCGGCGAGCCTGCGTGCCGTCTGCAGCGCCCGGATCGCGCGAGGCGCCGTGAGCGTGTCTGACAGCTCCGCCGGGATGACGGCGACCAGAGCTCCGCCCCACGCCGCCATCAGCAGGGCGACCGTCAGGGCAAAGCGCAGCCCGAGGCTCTGCCCGATGCGGCTCCGGATCCGGCGCATCATGGCTGTGTCGGGCATCGGACCGGGGCGGCCCGCGGATGGAGGAGTTCTCGATCCGGGATCACGCCCCTGGCCACTCAGGCGGACTGGGCGACCTCGGTCGAGGCGCGCCGCACGAGTTCCAGTTCGGGCTGGCCGTGGCGGACACGGACGCGGACCACGGCGCCCTGGCCGAGGGATTCCTGCAGGATCATGTCGGTCAGCGGATCCTCGATCTGCCGCTTGATCAGGCGGCGCAGCTCGCGCGCCCCGTACTCCTCGGAGAAGCCTTCCCGCGCGAGGTGGGAGCGGACGCCGGGGGAGAACTCGATGCGGATGCCGTTGTGGTTCAGCAGGTCCTGGATCTCGCGGAGCATGCCGTGGGCGATCTGCGAGCAGACCTTCACGTCCAGCGGGTTGAAGACCACGATGTCGTCGATCCGGTTGACGAACTCGGGGCGGAACGCCTCCTTGAGCGCGTCGATGGTCGCGTCGCGCAGCGTGGAGCCTTCCATGGACACCCCACCCTTCCGGGCGAAGCCCATCCGGGAGCGGATCGCATCGATCTTCTCGACGCCGAGGTTGCTCGTCAGGATGACGACCGTGTTCTCGAAGCTGATCTGCTGGCCCTTGCTGTCGGTCAGGATCCCCTCGTCGAGGAGCTGCAGCAGCAGGTTGTGGACCTTGGAGTGCGCCTTCTCGATCTCGTCGAACAAGACCACACAGGCGCCCTTCTTGCGGACCGACTCGGTCAGGTACCCGCCTTCGTTGTGGCCGATGTAGCCCGGAGGCGAGCCGATGAGCTTCGCGTACTCGTGGGGGAGCGCATACTCGGAGCAGTCGATCCGGATCAGGCTGCCCGGTCCGTCGAACAGCTCCTGGGCGAGGGCCTTCGCCAACTCGGTCTTGCCGGTGCCCGTGCGGCCGACCAGCAGGAAGGTGCCGATCGGGCGACCCGGGCGCTTGAGGCCGACGGCCGCCTTCTTGACGGCGCGGACGAGACCCTCGACGGCCTGGTCCTGCCCGATGACCTGGGCCTTCAGCGCCTTCTCGAGCGCGCGGGCCTTCCGCTGCAGGGCCGAGGTGCCGGTGGTCGAGCCCGGGGCCTCGTGGCTATCCTGGCCTGCGGCCAGCCCCATGCCCTTGCCGGGAAGGCTGACCTGGTGGATCTCCAAGCCCGGATTCACGTCGATGCAGAGCTGGTAGAGCAGCTCTTCGACGATCTCGGGGTCGTAGTCCTCGTCCATCCGGGCGAGGGCGTTGCGGACCTCGCGATGGAAGTC
The DNA here is from genome assembly GCA_041164325.1 of Planctomycetota bacterium. Lineage (GTDB taxonomy): Bacteria > Planctomycetota > UBA1135 > UBA1135 > UBA2386 > JAQCBR01. The sequence goes on from JBEAPQ010000326.1 coordinate 17,710, forward strand.
CGGCACGCAGGACTCGACCACGCGGGCGCGGTAGGACGCCTTGTTGGTGATCTCGTGGTTCAGGAACTCGGTGAGCAGCTCTTCCGTGCAGCAACGCACCCTGATGAACTCGTCGATCAGGTCGAAGTACTTGATCACCGTGCCTTCGTCGCCGTGCTTCACTCGAATCCCTCGTCAGCCTGCGTCGTGGTCGAGACCGTCCTGTCCACCCGGTCGCCCCCGTGCCTCGGGTGCGACCGCCGGAGCCACCCGACGTCCTCGGACCAGCAGGTCGAGGGCATGCGGAACCGATGGCCCGTCCCGAGCTATCGGTTTCGTGAGGAGTCGTTCTTGAGGGGCGTTCGATGACAGCACGCAGGCCAGGATCGAGATCGGTGGACCGAAATCGCACGCCGGGCCCGCGCGGCTCCGGGCCGGATCGAGCGGCGGTGACGAAGCTGCTCGCGGCGCTCGTCCACCGCGGCATGCTGGCTCCCGAGGATGCGCGTCAGGCCCTCGCAGCGGCCGACCCCGGTGCGCATCTCGTCGCGCGGGGTCGCGTGGACACAGCAACCTGGGACGAGTGGGTGCGGACCGAGGCTGGGACCCGCCCGCAGCTGAGCCGCTACGAGCTCGGCCCGGTCCTCGGGGAGGGTGGGCAGGCGCGCGTGTTCCGGGCCGTCGATCGGACCGACGGCAACGCCGTCGCCCTGAAGGTGCTGCGCCCCGAGATCGCGAAGGACCAGAAGGCGGTGCAGCGATTCGTGGCCGAGTCGCGCCTGCTGATCGACCTCGCGCACCCCCACATCGTTCGTGGCCAGCGCGTCGCGCGCGAGGGCGCGACCGTGTTCTGCGCGATGGAGGTCGTCGAGGGCGAGTGCCTGCAGCAGGTGCTCGAGCGGGAGGGCGCCCTCGGCGAAGAGGATGCGCTCCGCGTGGTCCGCGATGTGGCCGCGGCGCTGTCCCACCTGCACGGGCGGGGCCTCGTGCATCGGGACGTCAAGCCCGGCAACGTCATGCGGGCGGCCGACGGGCGGGCGGTGCTGATCGACCTCGGCTTCGCGGTCGGCGGTGCCGACGAAGGCGGCGAGACGACGGCCGGGACGGTCCACTACATCGCGCCCGAGCAGGCGCGCGGCCACGCGGGTCTCGACGTCCGGGCCGACATCTACGCTCTCGGCGCCACGCTCTACCACCTCGTGACCGGCTCGCTGCCCTTCGCCGGCAAGACCAGCGAGGAAGTCCTCGCGAAGCAGGTGCTGGAGTCGCTGTCCGGTGCCCGCATCCGTGCGCTGGAGATCTCGCCGCAGGTCCACTACCTGATCGAGAAGATGATGGCGAAGGAGAAGGAGATCCGCTTCCAGGACCCACACCAGCTCGCGCGGGAAGTGGACGCCGTGCTGACGCAGCGCCGTCACGAGGAAGCCGGACACGACACGGACTCGCCGGCCCGCCGCATGCTCCGGCGGAGGCGGCGTTGAGCGAAGATGGTCGCGGGGAGCGCGCCGCGCAGGACGGGTATCCGTTCACGTTCCGGTGTCGTCGATCCGGCAACTGCTGCGCGCGTCCCGGCGGCTTCGTGCGCGTGGGGCCTGAGGACATCGCGGCGATCGCGGACCACCTGGGCATGTCGGAGGCCGGCGTGCGCGCGCGGTTCGTCGCGCTCTCCGGCGACCGGCTCCGCGAAGGAACGGGTGGCCGGTGTGTCTTCCTGGCGGACGGGCTCCACGCCGGATGCAGCATCTACCCGGTCCGCCCGGAGAAGTGCCGCACGTGGCCGTTCTGGCCAGAACTCCTCACGTCGGAAGAGGCGCTGGGTCAGGCCGAGCGACTGTGTCCGGGGATCGAGCCCCGGACGCCCGACATGCCTTGACCAACCGGCGACGGGCGCGACGATCGCGCGCTCGCCATGCGCTTCCATCCGCTGATCCTCTCCCTGCTCCCGCTGTCCGTGCCGCTCGCCGGGCAGGAGCCGGGTGTCGGGGTGCAGCGGCTCGACAATCCGGGAGGTGAGTCCAAGGTGGCGGTCCGCGTCGGCACCGAGGGAGGCCAGCCCGTCTTCGATGTGCCGAGCTGGGATGCGGAGAGTGGCGATTGGGTCGCGCAGTCCGGGCCCTGGAGCAAGATCGAACCCGTCGACGGCGAAGCGTTCCTGCGCCCGCGGGACGGCGACCGCCCGGTGCTCAGCCAGACCGTGTCCCTCGCCGAGGAGGGAGCCCCTGCCCCCCGCTTCGTGCTCGCGGGCGCGTTCGTCCGCACGATGGCCGGCAAGGACGGGTGTGGCCTCCGGCTGATCTGCCGAGACGCCGCGCTCGTCGATCTTGCCGAGGCCTCGACCGGTGAGGTGCGGGACAGGACGTGGACGTGGCGCGAGGTCTTCGTGCAGGTGCCGCGTGGCACGGCCTACGTGACGCTCGAACTGCAGGGCTATCGCAACGACGGCAAGTTCGCCGACGCGTTCTTCGACGGTGCGGTGCTCGAAGGGTTGGGCCCGGGTCTCCCGCTGTCGACGCAGGGCTCCTCGGTTGCCGATCTCGGTGCGGAGCTCGACGGCGAGATCCCGTGGGCGGAACGGCGCGCGGCGCTGCGCGCACTCGCGGTCGATCGGTCCGGGGTGAAGGTGCTCGTCGATCGGGTCGAATCCGAGCAGGACCCGGCGTTGCGCCGGACGATCCTGACGCTCCTCGCCCTCGTCGGAGGGCGCGCCGCCGAGGCCCCGCTGACCGCGGCGCTGGGCGCCGCCGACGCAGATCTGCGTGCACACGCGCGCGCGCTGCTGCCGTGGACCGGTTCGGCGGGCGCGAAGTTGCTGGCACCTTTCGTCGACGATCCCGATCCGAAGGTCCGTATCGACGCGATGCGCGCGCTCGCGGTCGCCGGGGATGCGAAGGCCCTGCAACGCGCATCCCAGGTCGATGCGGACCGGGCGCTCGAGGTCATGCGGGCGATCCGCGAGACGGGTGCCGAGGTGCGACCGTTCTACCGAGGGCTGTTGGCACCCTGGCTCGATGCCGGCGCCGAAGCCAAGCTGCGCGACGAGGCGATGCGGGTCCTTGGCCGCGCCGGGGACGACCGGTTCCTGAAGCACCTCGAAGATCTGGCCCCCGCAGCCGGATCGCAGGGTCGACTCGCCGAGTGGTTCCGGATGGCTGCGGCGTTCGGCACGAAGCAGGGTGTCGACGCCGTCCTCTCCATCGTGGCGGACGGCGTCGCGCACGCGGATCGGGCGCTCCTCGAGGTCGCCGGGGAGCTCGGCCAGGGCCCGGGTCTGCTCTGGGCCCGGAAGCAGGGTGTCCGCGACGAGAACCCGTCGCTCCGTCTGGCAGCCGTCCGCGTGCTGCGCGCGGGTGGGGACGCTGCGGACCTGGGCGCCCTGCGGGCCGCGACCGAGGATGCGGACGCGCTCGTCGCGGTCGAGGCCGTCGAAGCGGTCGGTGCGCGCGGGGATGGAGATGCGGTCGAGCTCCTCGAGAGGCTGTTCACCCGGGCTCCGGGCCCGGTTGCGGCCGCCGCGCTGCGCGCGCTCTACGCGCGTGCGGACGGCGACGCGGACGCGGTACAGCGCGCGATGGGCGCCGCGACCGCCCACCAGACCTGGGAGGCCCGTGCGGCCGGGCTGGACCTCTTGGCGGGTGCCGGTGCCGAGCAGGCGTTCCCGGTGATCCTGGCAGCCTTCCAGGACAAGATCTGGCAGGTGCGCGCGGCGGCCTACCGCGCGGCCGGCGCCGTGCGCACGCGGCGCTCCGTCGAGAGCCTGATCACGCGGATCGGGGACGAGCGGGGGGCGGCACGGACGTTCCTCGCGGATGCGCTGGTGGATCTGACCGGCGTCGATCACGGGGATGCGCCCGACGGCTGGCAGAAGTGGTGGGGCATCGTCGGCGCCTCGTTCGAGGTGCCGCCGCGCGTCGCGAAGAAGGCCGGCGACGCGCCCGTGAGGCCGCGGACCGTCGCCAGCTACTACGGCATCCCGCTCCGCACCGACAGCATGGTCTTCATCATCGACCTGTCCGGCAGCATGACGGCCAAGGTCGGTGAAAAGACCAAGCTCCGTGCCGCGCAGGACCAGCTGATCGCAGTCCTCCGAAAGCTGCAGCCGACCCAGAAGTTCGGGCTGATCGGCTTCGGCACCGACGTCGGGGCCTGGGAGCCCGCGCTGGTGCCGGCGAGTCCGAAGAACGTCGACGAAGCGGTCGCGTGGGTCGAGCGGCTCGCGATCCGCGGGTCGACGAACATCTACGACAGCCTCGAGCGCGCGCTCGCCTTCGAAGGCGTCGAGAGCATCTTCCTGCTCTCCGACGGGGGGCCGTCTGCCGGCCGATTCGTGGCCATGGACCAGATCCGAGCGGCTGTCCGCGTGCAGAACCGGGACCAGCGCGTGCGGATCAACACGATCCTGATCGGCGGTTCTGCCCGCGAGCAGGACTTCATGCGGAAGCTCGCCGGGGAGAACGACGGAGAGGTCGGGCGCCCGGACGCCGACCGCGGCACGCGCTGATCCACGTGCGTCGAGCCGCGCATCCGTCGGTCGCGACCGCCGGGGTCGACACCCCGTGTCTTGCCGGGTGCGGGCCCTCGGCTATCGTCCCCGGGTTCGGGTGCGCCGCGGGTCGCGTCGCCCCGAGGGAGCACGATGTCCGCCGACGCCAGCCACGATCCCCGCCCGCACGACGCCGATTCCCGCGATGCGGGTCCGTCGACCCGCGAACCGAGGGACTTCGTCCGCCAGGCCATCGACGGCGACCGCGCCAAGGGGCGCAACGACGGGCGCGTCCACACGCGATTCCCGCCGGAGCCGAACGGCTACCTGCACATCGGCCACGCCAAGTCGATCTGCCTGAACTTCACGCTGGCCCAGGACTACGGCGGTCGCTGCAACCTCCGCTTCGACGACACCAACCCGACGAAGGAGGAGCAGGAGTATGTCGATGCGATCCAGGACGACGTCCGCTGGCTCGGGTTCGAGTGGGACGGTCTCTACTTCGCTTCGGACTTCTTCCAGCAGCTCTACGACCACGCCGTCCAGCTGGTGAAGGACGGGCTCGCCTACGTCGACAGCCTGTCGACCGAGGAGATCCGCGAGTTCCGCGGGGACCTGTACAAGCCGGGCCGCAACTCGCCGCACCGTGACCGCTCGGTGGAGGAGAACCTCCGCCTCTTGGAGCAGATGAAGAACGGTGAGCTCGACGAGGGGGCCGCCGTGCTCCGCGCCAAGATCGACATGGCGCACCCGAACATGAACATGCGCGATCCGCTGATGTACCGGATCCGCAAGGCGCATCACCATCGCACCGGCGACGCTTGGTGCATCTATCCGATGTACGACTGGGCGCACGGTCAGTGCGACAGTTACGAAGGGATCACGCACTCGATCTGCACGCTCGAGTTCGAACACCACCGGCCGCTCTACGACTGGTTCATCGAGAAGCTCGGCATCCACGCGCCGCGCCAGATCGAGTTCGCCCGCCTGCAGCTCACCTACACGGTGCTCAGCAAGCGCAAGCTGCTGGAGCTCGTGAAGTCCGGCCGCGTGTCCGGCTGGGATGACCCGCGGATGCCGACGATCCGCGCGCTGCGCCGTCGGGGCTACACGCCGGCCGCGCTCCGCGCGTTCTGTGACCACATCGGCGTGGCCAAGTTCGATGCGGTCCACGATGTCGGGCTGCTCGAGCACTTCCTGCGCGAGGACCTGAACAAGACGTCCGCCCGCCGGATGGCGGTGCTCGACCCGGTCGAACTCGTGATCACCGATTGGCCCGCGGGGCAGGTCGATGAGGTCGGCGTCCAGAACAACCCGGAAGACCCGGCGGCGGGAACGCGCAAGGTGCCGTTCTCGGGCCGCATCTACGTCGAACGTGACGACTTCCGGGAGGATGCCCCGAAGAAGTGGTTCCGGCTCGCGCCGGGTCAGGAGGTTCGACTCCGCGCGGCCTACTACGTGACCGTGCACACGGTCGAGAAGGACGCGGACGGCCATATCACGAGGCTTCTCGCGTCGCACGATCCGTCGTCGCGCGGCGGCTCGACCGAAGATGGTCGCAAGGTCCGCGGCACGATCCACTGGGTCTCGGCGGAGCACGCGGTCGATGCGGAGGTCCGCCTCTACGACCGTCTGTTCTCGGTCGAGAACCCGAACCGCGTCGATGACGGCGCGGATTGGTTGGACCACATCAACCCCGAGTCGCTCCGTGCCGTCGCCGGGTGCAAGCTCGAGCCTGCGCTGGCGACGGCCGCGCCGCTCGAACGCGTCCAGTTCGAGCGCGTCGGCTACTTCGTCGTCGACCCCGTCGACTCGAAGCCCGGAGCTCCGGTGTTCAACCGCACCGTCGCGCTGAAGGACAGCTGGGCCAAGCTCGAGAAGAAGCTCCAGGGCGACGGCTGACCGGGCGTCGGCCGTCCGCGCGGGTCGTCAATGGGCCTCGATCTCGAGGCTGGCTTGGCCGTTCTCCAGGACCAGTCGCCCCGAGACCGGGCTGCCGTCCGGGCCGTTGAACCCCTTGAGCACGCGGGTCTTGCCCTTCTCGACGAGCGTCCGGGCGATGGCTGCGGTGATCTTCTTGCCGCTGATCTCCTTCCAGATCACGAAGCGGCAGCCGGTGCGCCACGCCGAACAGCCGAAGCCGCGCTGTCCCTCGACGAGGTCGGCGCGGCAGAGCGGGCACGCCGGCAGGCCGGCAGGTTTGGGCGCGGGCTTGGACTTCTTCGGGCCGTTCGAGGTGGTGGTCGGGGTCGACGCCTTGGATGCCGCCGACGCCGCCGACGAGACCGGCGGTCTCGCGCCGCGCTGGGCTTCGCGGGTCGGCGGTTCGAGGTCGATGACGAGCCCCTGCTCGGTCAGGCAGAGCACGCGGGGGCCGACGTCGGGTAGCGAGACCGGACGGGGAAGGATGCGTCGTTGGATCAGATCACGCGCATGGTCGGCACGCAGCGTGGCGCCGCGGTAGGCCTTCCAGAGCACGAAGTGGCAGCCGTCCTGCCACTTCGAGCAGCCGAATCCCTCGCGCCCCTCGATGATCGGCGCGTCACAGCGCGGGCACGGTCCGATCCCGTCGGCGTAGCGGGGTTGGACCCCGGTCGCGATCAGGTTGCGCGCGTAGCCGACGATCTCCTCCATGAACGCCGCACGCTCGAGGCGCCCCGCCTCGATCTCCTTGAGCTTCTGCTCCCAATCGCCGGTCAGTTCCGGGGACTTGAGCAGCGGATCGCCGAGGATGCCGATCAGGTAGCGGCCGAGATCCGTCACGCGCAGGGCCTTCTTGTCACGGACGACGTAGCGGCGGGAGAGCAGCGTCTCGACGATCGACGCCCGCGTCGCGGGCGTGCCGAGACCGCGGGCCTTCAGGGCCTCGCGGAGCTGCTCGTCGTCCACGAGCTTGCCGGCCGTCTCCATCGCGCCGAGCAGCGTGTTCTCGGTGAACGGACGCGGAGCCTTGGTGCTGCCCTCGTGGAGTTCCGGGGTGTGGGGGCCGGACTCGCCCTGCGTGAACGCCGGCAGCTCCTGTGCGTCTTCCTCGCCCTGATCTGCGTCGGTCTTCTTGGGCTTGGCCTGTCCCTTGGCCTTCGGAGACTCCGCCTCCAGAGCGCTCCAGCCGGGCTCGACGACGCGGACGCCGCGCGCGCGGAACGCGAGGCCCGCGGACACGCCGGTGACCGTCGTCACGTCCTGCTCCTTGTCCGGCAGGAAGACCTGGACGAGCCGCGTCGCGACCGCGTCGTAGACGCGCTTCTCCTCGTCGACGAGGCCCTTCGCCTCCTTGCCGGTCGGGATGATGGCGTGGTGGTCGGTGACCTTGGAGTCGTCGAAGACGCGGCGCGGGCTCGGCAACGGACGGCCTGCGAGCAGGCCGATCGCCTTCGGATTCCAGCTGCGGAGCGCGTGCAGCGTGCGGCGCACGTCGTCCCGGAGATCGCTCGGCAGGTGGCGGCAGTCGGTGCGGGGGTAGGTGAGGAGCTTCTTCTCGTAGAGGTCTTGCGCGACCTTGAGCGTGCGTGCGGCCGACATGCCGAAGCGGACGTTCATGTCACGCTGCAGCTGCGTCAGGTCGTGCAGCAGCGGCGAGCGCAGCGTCTCGCGCTTCTCTTCGACCTCGGTGACCGTGAACGGCTGGCCTTCGACCGACGCGAGCGCGGCGCGCGCCTCGTCTCCGTCGTCGAAGCGGTCTTCCTTCCCTTCTGCCGCCTTGTGCCGGAACAGCACGTCGCGGTAGCGGGTCCGGAGCTCGTGGAAGGTCTCCGGCCGGAACGTCCGGATCTCGTCGTCCCGCCGCGCGATGAGTGCGAGCACGGGGGTCTGCACGCGGCCGACCGACCAGAGGATGCCGCCGCCTCCGTAGCGCACGGTGTACGCCCGCGTCGCGTTCAGACCGACGATCCAGTCCGCTTCGCTCCGGCTCCGCGCGGCGTCGTGCAGCGCGTCGTACTCGCGGCCGGGGCGGATCCTCTCGAAGGCGTCCCGGATCGCTTCCTCGGTCAGGGAGCTGAGCCACAGGCGTTGGAACGGCCGTTCCGGGCAGCCCGCGTATTCCAGGATGTAGCGGAAGATCAGCTCGCCCTCGCGCCCGGCATCGGTCGCGCAGACGAGTTCGTCGGCTTCGCGGCAGAGCCGTGCGACGGTCTCCAGTTGGCGCCGGGCGGACGCGTCTCCTGCAGGGCGGAGCTCGAACCGCTCGGGGACGAAGGGCAGCGCGTCGAGCGTCCACCGCTTCAGGCGCGGGTCGTAGTCGTCGGGCGTCTTGAGCTCGGCGAGGTGCCCGATCGCCCAGGTGATCCGGAGGTCGTCGCCTTCCAGATAGCCGTCGGCGCGCCGGCCCGCACCGAGGTGGCGCGCCAGGTCGCGGGCCACGGACGGTTTCTCGGCGACGACGACCTTCATGGGCTGCGCCGCCGACGGTAGCGGCCGCCGGCGAGGGGCGCCACCAGTCGGGCTGGACCAACAGGAAGACGATCGGGATCGCGATGCCCGACAGCCGGAACCCGAGCCCGCGGCCGGCGAGCCCTTGGCGTCCCTCGAGGATGGATGCGGCACGGATTGTGGTTCACCGCAACGTCGTAGATCGCGAAGACGAGCGTCTCCTCGATGCGGTGTTCGTCCCGTCGGATCGCGCGCAGGCCCCCTTGATTCGAGCTGCGCCGGCGGTTCATCGCGACCTCGGGCGTCGCCTGAGGCGGTCGGGCAGCGAAACCGTCGGAACCAGTTCCAGCCGCGCCGTGACTTCGCCGGCCTGCGTCGCGGGCGTGGGCGGTCGCGAATCGACAGCTGCGACGCCCTCCTGTCCCGGCGACACTGCGCGCATGTCGTCGACCGCTGCAGGCCCGCTTCTCGGACCGATCGACCGGAGCTTCCTGTGGATCGGCCGGGCGCTCCTCCTGGCCACCGTGGTCGTGCTGGGGGTGTTCACGGTCCCGACCGTTGCGGAGATCCGCGCGACGGATGGCTACGTCCAGGCGCCGGGGCGCATCGTGCACAGCGCGATCGAGACGCGGGTCGTGCACGACAACGGGCGCACACGGAGCGAGCCGGTGGCGCGGGTGCGGTACCTGTTCACGCCCGAGACCGGTGGATCGGCGAGGGCTCTGCTCGGCGACCGCATCCAGGTCCTGCACGTTCGGACCGACGGCAGCGAGCGGGAGATCGTGCGTCGCTATCGGGAAGGCGCGGCCGTCGACGTGTGGCACGACGCAGAAGAGCCCTGGCGTGCGGTGCTGGAGCGCGGTGGCCCGACGTGGTTCGCGTTCTTCCCGCCGGCCGTCACGCTGTTCCTCGGAGCCCTGTTCGCCGGGCTGTCGTCGCGCGCGCTCCGGCGGGCCGTGGCGCAAGGAGGGCGTCCGAGCGTGGAGCTCGATCCGGACCAGAGGCGCACGCTGGGCGGCTGCCTCTGGGGCGTGGCGTCGCTCTTCGTGCTGCTCGCGGTGCTGATGGTGGTCGGGATCGCGTGGTTCGGAAACGAGCCCGTGGTCGCCGAGTTCGATGCCGCGGGATTCGAGCCGTGCCCGGCGGTCATCGAGGAGTCGACGTTCATCGCTTCCGGGGATCGACCCGCCGACGTGTTTCCGCGCGTCGTGTTCCGCTACCGGGCGGCGGGGAAGGTGCGGACGTCGGATCAGCTGACGCTGCGGCCGATCGCGCCCGCGGCGGCCGCTCAGTTCGCAGAGACCGTCTGGCGCGCCGAGCCCGGCTCCACGGTGACCGTCTACGTCGATCCGGAGGATGCGGCGCGCGCCGTGCTCGTGCCGGGATCGGTCGGGGGAGCCGTGGGGCTCTCGCTCTTGGGACTCCTGGTGCCCGGAGCCGTGGGCGCGTTTGCGCTGGTGCTCTTCGCCCAGGCCCGCCGGCTCCGCGTCAGCGACTGAATCCCGAGCCCATCACGGCCAGGGCCAGCGGTGTCGCGACCCGGTCGACGGCTGCCGGGTCGACTTCCAGGGCTTCGAACGGAACGAACTCCTCGACCAACAGGTCGCGGCGCACCTCGAAGCACAGCGTGCGGGCCGGATGGGACGCTGCCAGCGCGTGGGCGACCGTGATCGGATGCAGGTGGTAGGTGTCGCCGCGGACGACGGCGAATCCGGCCGCCGACAGCGCGGACGCGGTGGCGTCGGCGAGGTCGGGGTCGGCAAGCACTCGTCCCGCGGCGTCCCGGTCGATGAGGTCGATCTCGGGACGGAGCGGCCAGCGGTCGACGACGTCCGGCGCATACGCCGCGCGCAGGTTGGCACAGATCGCGGCGTCGACGCGGACGTCGACGCTGCGCGGCGCGTAGGTGTGGACCTGGAGGGCTCGACCGCTCGGGTGCGCGCAGACCGCGTGCGCGGCGGCGAGCACCACCTCCAGGTAGCTGCGGTGCAGGTCGGTCAGGAGCGCGCGGTCCCCGGCGTCGGTGACGTAGGGGGGCAGTCCGGGGCTGAGGTGCGCGGCGTCCTCGCCCGGGCGCGCGCTGTCGCCGAGGATGCGATTGCAGTCGACGAACGTCCTGGGGATGCGGCAGCGGACGAGGGCCACGCACAGCTCGGGTGCGGCCGCGACGATCCGGCGCGCCATCTGCTCGGCGAGTTCCGGAGAACCGACGTCGGTGTTGACGCGGAAGAACGCGAGAAGGTCGTCGTCGTAGCGGCCGGCGAGCCTCTGACGCAGCGCGTGGAAGTCCGCGTCGGTGGTCGCCCCGTGCGGCGTCTCGAGCAGGATGCGTGGCGGGGCGTCCGGGCTCGCCGAGGCGCCGCGGACGACATGCACGTCGCAGACGTCCGGCACCGAGTGCACGGTTTCCCCCAGCCCGTGGAGTCCTCCGTTCGGCATCATGCCTCGTCCGGCTGGACCTTCCGCCACTTCGCTCGCCCGAGATCCAGCGTCCGGGGGGTCAGGTCGCGCGCGCGCTCGACGTCGACGCGCGTGCCTCTGGGCGTTCGGTGCACGCGGAGGACGGCGCACAGACCGTGTCCACGGACGTCGATCCAATCCCCGCGCTCGACCTCCTTGCCGACAGCGCCGAGCTTCGGCGCGTGCCGGGGCACCGGCATCCGCGCCTCGTCCGCGTGGTGGGACGCGAGCCACGGCGTCTCGTCGGCGTCGAGGTCGCACGACCCGCAGCCGCCCGGGAACTCGTCGGGGAACCCGAAGTAGCTGTGCACGGCATCCTTGCGGCACGACGTGTCGACGCCGGCGTAGCGGACCATCTGGTAGAGGCCCATGAGATCGCGGCGGCGCTTGTCGTCCGGCAGCCAGTCCTCGATCTCGTCGTCGGTCGGGCGCCGGACGAACGTGAACGAAGCCTCCCCGAGATCGCCTTCGATGCAGCCTGCGACCTGCAGCAAGCGCAGGCAGGTCTCGACGCGACCGTCCCTGCGGTTCTTGACGAGCAGCGTCTGCCGCAGGTCCTGGACATCGAACGTGTCCCGCCGTTCGCCGAGCCCCTCGAGGATGTGGACGACCTGGCGCAGGAACTCCTGGTCCGGGTTCGCCCACTCGGTGAACTCGCGCTGGATCGCCACGTCTTCCTCGAGGTAGAGGAGCTCGCACCATGCGGGGCGGCCATCGCGTCCCGCGCGTCCGATCTCCTGGTAGTAGGCCTCGAGCGTGCGCGGGACCTGCCAGTGGACGATGAACCGGATGTCCGGCTTGTCGACGCCCATCCCGAAAGCGTTGGTCGCGAGGATCATCGCGTCGCCCGATGCGACGAAGCGCTGCTGCTGCTCGCGGCGCTCGCTCGCGCTCAGTCGGCCGTGGTAGACGAGCGGGCGGTAGCCCTTGGCGCGGAGCTGGTCCTCGACCTGGAGCAGGTCCTTGATGAGCGCGAAGTAGACGATGCCCGGGCCACCGACCTGCTCGACGATGTGCTCGAGGCGGGGCAGCTTGTCGGCCGCGTCGTGCAGGTCCTTCACCGACAGGAACAGGTTGTCCCGGTCGACGCCCGTGTGCCAGATCGGCGCATCGTCGAGCCCGAGGATGCGGCGGATGTCGCCCTGGACCTCGGGGGTCGCCGTCGCCGTCAGCGCGAGGGTGGGCGGGGCACCGAGCTGTTCCCGGACGATGCCGAGGCGCGCGTAGTCGGGGCGGAAGTCATGGCCCCATTGGCTCAGGCAGTGGGCCTCGTCGACGGCGAGCAGCGCGATGTCGGTCTGCGTGATCCGCTCGAGGAACCCCGGCACGCGGAAGCGTTCCGGCGTGCAGTAGAGGATGCGGACATCCCCGCTCAGCGCGGCGTCGAGCCGTTCGTTGCGGGTCTTGGCGTCCAGCATGCTGTGCACGCAGGTGGCCTCGATGCCCTTCCGTTCCAGCGCGGCGACCTGGTCGTCCATCAGCGCGATCAGCGGGCTGACGACGAGGGTCAGGCCACGGCGTGCCAGCGCCGGCAGCTGGTAGCACAGCGACTTGCCGTCGCCGGTCGCCATGATGACGAGGGCGGACCCGCCTGCGGTCACGTGGCGACAGATCGCCTCCTGGGGGCCCCGGAATGCGTCGAAGCCGAATCGCTCGGACAGCAGATCCCTGAGCTGGTCGTCGTCGGTCACGGTTCCAAGCTAACCGCGCCTGTCCGGATCGCGTCACCGTTCCGGCAGGGCGGTCCCACAGGGAAGGCGTGGTGCAGATCGCAGGTGAAGTGGATCCGCAGGCGCGGATCGTCCAGCTCGGGGAGCCTCGGCTCTCGGACGCCGAATGCCTGACGCTCGTCCTCCGCGCGCGCGGGGTGCGCGCGGCCGAGGCGGCGGCGCGCGGGCTCCTGACCCGCTTCGGTGGCGTGGTCGGCGTGGCCGGTGCGTCCGTGCGGGAGCTCTCCAACGTGCCGGGACTCGGCGTTGCGTCGGCCGCGGCGGTTGCGGCGGCGTTCGGTCTCGCACGACGGCTGTCCGAGGCGCGGTGTGCACCCGGCAAGGCGATCCGCAGCGGGGCCGACGTGGCGCGCCTCGTGCGGGACGCGACGCGCCACGCGGGACGGGAGCACTTCTTCTCGGTGCTCCTCGACACGCGGCACCGCATCCTCGGCCTCCGGCTGATCTCGGTCGGGAGCCTGCAGACCGCGCCCGTCCACCCGCGTGAGGTCTTCGTGTCGGCGATCCGCGAGGGGGCTGCCGCCGTGGTCGTCGCCCACAACCACCCGAGCGGGGACCCGACGCCCAGCCCCGAGGATCGGCGGGTGACCGAGCGGCTGCGCCAGGTGGGTCAGCTGTGCGGGATCGAGGTCCTCGACCACGTCGTCGTCGGCCACGAGACCTACTGGTCGTTCGCCGACGGGCTGGAGCGCCCGTTCTCACCCTCGGCGGGCGGAGCTGCGGTGGGCCTGGTCGAGGTCCCTTGACCCTTGGGGGTCAGCAGGCGAGCCGCGCCGACCAGGGCTGCGGTCTCGGTCCGCAGGATCAGCGGTCCGAGGTCGACCGGCTGGAATCCGGCGTGGGCCAGCGCGTCCACCTCGCCGGGCGTCAGGCCGCCCTCGGGCCCGACCACCAGGATGGCGGCCCGGCTCCGGGCCGTTCCGAGCACGGCCTGGGCGCCCGGCGCGGCGACGTAGCGCTCCGCGGGCAGCGTGTCGTCGGCCAGCAGATCGTCCAGGGGGCTCTCGTCGTGGACGGTCGGGAGCCGCGAGCGGTCGCACTGTTCGGCGGCGGCGGCCACGATGCGCTCGAACCGATCCTTGCGCTCCCGGCGGCTCGGGTTCGAGCGTGCGAACAGAAGGGGGCGGAACGCCGCGACGCCGACCTCGGTCCCATGCTCGAACAGCCATTCGGCCCGGGCACCCTTGGGCAGCGCGCAGGCCAGCTCGACGCGGACGTCCGGCTCCCTCTCCACCGCGGCGGCGGGCTCCACGAGCGCCTCGACGCAGCGCTTCCCGACGGCCACGAGTTCGGCCCAGGCCTCGGCGCCCGCCCCGTCGAACAGGCGGACCCGATCGCCCGGGCGCGCGCGGACCACGCTCAGGTGGTGGGCGACCTCGGTGGGGAGGGCGTGCGGTCCCGGCGGCGGCAAGGGCCGGACGAGGTAGCGGCGAGACACGGTTCGAGAATTGACAACCCGACGGCTCCGCCTAGCTTACGACGCGTGCGCAGACGATTCCCGGGTTCAGCGGACGGCTTGCCCCAGCCTTCCGCGACGCTGCGGTCCCGACCGCGGCAGACCCGAGTCGCCCTGGCCGACCCGAGGTCGGGCAGTGTGCTGGGACAGACCCCGCTCGCACCGTGCCTTCGCGGCACGCGGGGCTGGCTCGGCACGCTCTCCGTTCCAGAGGTCGGCACCGTGCGCCGTGTGTCCTCGACGGGCCGCGGATTCGGTCGTGCCTTCGGACCACCGGGCGCAGAACCCCGAGAGACCCCATGAACCGCTACGTCCTGGAAGTCCTGGACGGAGACCAGGCCGGCACTGTCGTCGAGCTGGGCGCCGAGCGCCTGGTCCTCGGCCGACGCCCCGATGCCGGTCTCGTCGTCCGTGACGAGAAGTGTTCGGGCCATCACGCCGAGGTCGTCCTGGAGGACGGTCGCCACGTGCTGCGTGACCTCGGTTCGACGAACGGCACGTCGATGGACAACCGGCGCGTGACCGAGGTCGTCCTGTCGGCGGGAGACGTGTTCTCGCTCGGGCGGGTCCGGATCGTCTACCGCTCGGCCGAGGCGGCCGTTCGCGCGGCGGGCGCCGAAGACGGCGACCTCGCCGGGATGGCGCTCGGACGGGTCGACATGGACCGCCTCCGCTCCTCCGGGCGTCGCCGCGGTTCGCTCCTCGGGACGGCGCTCTTCGTCGCCGTGGTCGGGGCGGGCGGTTGGTACGCCCTGCAGGGGCAGTTCGGTGGCGAGCAGAGCCAAGGACCCAGCCAGCTGCGTCCGATGGTGATCCCGGGCAACAAGCTCGCGTCGGCCGCGGCCGACTTCGAGGCCGACGGCGGGTGGAACCTCCAAGGGCTCGACTTCGCCGCGCCGTTCGACCTTGCGACGGGCCGCGCGCGGGCGCACTCGGGCACGTCGGCGCTGGTCGCGGCCGGCTTCCCGGCCGAGGACGGCGTCGAGGCCCGCAACTTCGCGTTCGCGACGCTGGCGGAACCGATCCAGGTCAGCTCCGGACAGCCGCTCGAGGTCGTCGCCCACGTCCGCACGGCAGGAGCTGGCCGCGCGCTGGTCCGCGTCGCGTTCGAGATGGGTGAAGACGAGTCGGGCGCCGGTCCGGCCAAGATCCGCACCGGTTCGGCGCCGGTCGTCAGCACGGACGGCTACCAGGAGGTCCGCTTCGCGGTGCGGGCGCCCCGCGGGGCGGTCCGTGCGACCCTCGAGCTCTTCGCCTGGGTGCCGACCCCGGAGGACGAGGTCTACGTCGACGATGTCGCGGTGCTCGCGGCCGGCAACGGCGTCGCCGTCGAAGGTGTCGCCGGTGGCGCCACGCTGAACGGCGCCGGTGCCTCGGTCAGGCTGGACGAAGTCGAACTGCCGACGATCCTCGGCGTGCAGCCGATGATCGGCGACGACCCGATGCTCGGCGTCCTCGCGCGGCACGGCCTCCTCGTCCCGTCGGACGCGGGGCTGTCGCTCGCGGTCGAGACCCTCCCCGAGGGCGAGGGCTTCCGTCTGTCCTGGACCGGCGGTCCGGTCCGGGGGCTGGCCGTCGAAGTCCCGCCGGAGAGCGCCGACTGCCGGATTCGCGCGGGATCGGGCCCCTTCGAGCCCCGGGATCCTGACTTCGAGGCGTCCCCGGTCCGCCAGATCCTCTGTGGGACCGACGCGAACCGGGCGGTCCTGATCCCTTCGGGTGCCCAGTCGGTCCGCGGCATTCTCCGCCCCTCGAGCTGGACCCTGGAGTTCGCCGGCGCGACGTCCCTCGACGTCGAGGTCGCGTTCACCGACGAGACCGTGCAGGCCCGGGACCGCGCGCGGCAGGCCCGTTTCGCGGCGGACGAGGGGCGTGCGGCGGAGGCGCTGGCGCTCGTCGACAGCCTGGTCCAGGAACTGCCGCACGACGCGGGCGCGCTCCGGGATGCGATGGCGGTCAAGGCGGAGGTGCTCGCCAACCAGGAGCGTGAGGTCGAGCGGTTGCTCCGCGACGCGGCCGAAGCCGAGTTCTTCGACGCGCGCGTCGGCTACCAGCGGATCGCCAGCGAGGTCCAGGCGCTGACCGCCCGCTATGGCGCGGACAACCTGATCCGTCGCGACGAGATCGAAGCGGCTGCGGCACGCATGGACGCTGGCATCGCCGTGCTCGACGTCCGCGAGGGACGCGAGCGCGCCGAGATGCTGGCGGTCCTCGCAGATGCGTTCGAACAGGTCGGGAACGGTGAGCTCGCGAAGTTCGTCCGGAACTACGTCGAGCGCCTGCCGAAGCCCGAGCCCGAGTCGGGAGACAAGTGACCGGTGGATTCTGACCGGATACCCCTGACCCGCACCCCAGATCGGACCCCAACACCGGAACGCTAGACCATGGCCGGGAAAGCAACCGCGATCGACATCGGCTCGCACAGCACCAAGGTGCTGTCCCTCAAGGCCGGCAAGCACGGGCTGTCCCTGGCTCGCTTCCAGGCCTACCCGACCTCGGAAGGAGCGGGTGGCGCCTCCGGCATCTCCCTCAAGGGTGTGGTCGCAGGCCTCGCCGGGCGGGACATGACGCTGCGCTACACGCAGGTCCCCCCCTCGCCGGACTGGCAGCTCCGCAACCTCATGGAGCTCGAGATCCAGGACATGGCCGGTCAGAGCGGGGGTGACCTGTCGGCCGACTACAACCTCCTGCCGATCGAGGACGAAGAGGGCGGCAACGACACGGTCCTGCTCGCGTTCGCGCGCAACGAGGCCCTCGATCGCGCCCACTCCGTCGTCCGCGCGGCCGGCGGCTCGGTCGACGCCCACGTGCCGAACTGCATCGCGCTCTACAACGCGTTCGTGCGCTGCGGTCCGGTCGAGGAAGATGCGACGGTCTGCGTCGTGAACCTCGGCCGGGAGACGATCGACCTTGCGATCGTCAAGGGCGTCGACCTCCTGTTCGTCCGCAACCTGTCGAGCGGTGGCAAGGTCTTCGACGACGCGATCGCCGCGGCGTTCGGCGTGTCGGAGCGAAAGGCCGAAGCCCTGAAGAAGGACCTGCTCGACCTCGATCCGTCGAGCCGCGGGCGCTACGCGTCGGGCCAGGCCGAGAAGGTCACGGTCGCGGCAGGGGGCGCTGGCAGCATGATCGCGTCGGCGATCCAGTCTTCGCTGGCGTTCTGCCGCAACCAGACGCACAACCCGTCGCTCCAGCTCGACAAGGTCCTCATCTGCGGCGGCACCGCCAAGGCGCGCGGCATCCGCGGGATGCTGCGCGAGGCGCTGCGCTGCCCGGTCGAGGCGTTCGATCCGTTCGAGACGGTCGACATCTCGACGCTTCCCGAGGCCGACGTCGACGCGTTCGAGCGGCACAAGTCCGAGGCGGTCGTCGCGCTCGGGCTGGCCGCGGGCCGCGTGGACGGGAGCCTCTACCAGCTCGAGATCCTGCCGGAGGCCGTCAAGCGGCGCCGTCGTTTCGTCGAGCAGACGATCTGGAACATCGCGGCCGGTCTCGTGGTCGTGGCGCTCCTCGGATTCACGGCCGCGACGCAGAGTTCCCAGGTCCAGGAGGCGGACGAGGCGTTCCGGACGCTGAGCCGGATCAAGTCGCGCGTCCAGACGACGCACGGCGACACCGAGCGCTTGGTTGCCGCCAACGACCGGCTGCGCAAGGTCACGGACTTCGTCGCCGAGCGGGCGATCGCCCTCGATGGTGCGATCCTCGCGCTCCGCTCGCTGGGCAGCGCGATGCCCGAGGAGTTCTGGATGACCCGGTTCGAGGTCGCCTCGCGGGCGCTCGAGAACCGGCGCGGCTCCGCGCCGAAGCCGGTCGTTCTGGTCCAGGTGGCCGGGAAGGACGTGGCGGGTCGCGGGGTCGGAGACGCCTACACGCGTTTCCTCGCGGAGTTCAAACAGCAGGAGCACGACGGTGTGTCTCCGGCGATCAGCACGCAGCGCGGCGCGGACGCCGCGGGCAACGAGACTTTCACGTGGACGATCGACTACCGGCCGGAACAGGCCGGGGGCGACGTCCAGGAAGACAACTGAGGCGGAGGAGGAACCTTGGATCTCCAGGACTTCTGGCAGGAGAACAAGCGCTGGATCCTCGGCGTCTTCGCCGGGTTGATCGTCTACTGGGTCGGCGGCGGCATCGTTTCCGCGGTCTTCGGCGGCGCTTCGGCGTCCGGCCGGGTCCTCGCGATGGCGCGCGACCTGCAGCGTGAGGAGTACTACGACGCGCAGGCGCTGCGCACGGCCCGCGAAGAGAACGAGCGTCTGATGGCGCTCGTCGAACGGGTGCGCGCCCATGCGGCCTTCGTTCCCGACGACGAGTTCGTGCTGACCGGCAAGGGCGACCCGGACCTCTACTTCCCCGAGGTGGAACGCCGGGTCCGCTCGCGCCTCGTGGCCTACGCGCAGGAGCGTTCGGTGGCGATCGACGAGCGCGATCTCGTGTGGCCCGCGGCCGTTTCGCGCGAAGAGAAGGAACAGACGCTGGTCGGGCTCTGCGCGCTGCAGCACGCGGCGATCCGGCTCGTGGATGCCGGCGAGCTCGTGCGCCAAGAAGTCGCGGACGCCGTCGGACTGCAGTCGATCGAGTCCCTGCAGATCGAGAAGCGCGTCGGCTCGTCGTCGAGTCGGCGCGGGCGCCGCACGGCGGACAGCGAGATCGCCGGGCTCGTCGACGAGTACCGCGTCAAGTTCCGGTTCCGCGCCGACACCGCCACGCTCCAGGCGTGGCTCGAGAAGCTCCGCGCGGAGTCGCCGTCGATCGGGCTGGCTCCGGAGCTCCGCGTGACCCCGGGGGACCAGGTCGGCGACCCGGTCCTCGTCCAGGGCTCGCTCGCGGCCCTCGTGATTCGTGATCTCACCGCTACGGACAGCGCCAACCAGGACGGCTGAACTCCATGAACATCCGCAAGGAGCCCGCCCTCTTCGTCGTGGTCGCCGCGCTGGCGGCCTGGATCTGGTCCGGGCAGTCCACGCAGCGCCTCCCGCGCTCGGCCAACACGCGCTCCATGGAGCTCGAAGCCGCCGCCGACCCGGCCGTCGTCCTCGCGGACCTCGCCGGTCGTGAAGCGGCCGCGAGCGGTCGGGACCTGTTCCGCGAGCCGACCGAGGCCACTCCGCTCCCGCCGCGCGACCTGCCGTTCCCGCCACTCGTCGCGCTGCCGGTCGTCGCGATGCCGCTGTCGCCCGGCCAGGACGCCGGTGCCTGGTACCAGCTGCGGATCGACGGGGGCGACCCGACGCCGCACGAGTTCGCGGCGCCGGCCGCGTCCGCCGGCGGCAACGAGTCGGGCGACCTCGGTCCCGGAGGCGGCGAGTCCGACCAGGGCCTCCCGGACGAGGTGATGATCGAGCGCTTCGATCGGATCTGGCTGGTCGGTGGGGGGCGTCCGTTCTTCGGCAACATCCTCCACCAGGACAAGCTGTCGCTGCCCCCGGGCGGCCCTTTCCTCGAGACGGTCCGGTTCGAGAGCGTGTCGCGCCAGACCGGCCGCGTCAGCGGGACGCTCGAGTTCGAGCCCGCGAAGGTCGAACGGATCGCGTTCGCGGAGAGCCTCGAGAACGCGATCGCGCTGCGGAAGCGGGACCTGCCGACCGGGCCTGCCGGGCTCGTGCCGCGCGAGGAGTTCCTGCGCTTCCTGCTCGATGCCGCGCGCGAGCGCGAGTGGGTGTGGAAGGAGGCGGAGGAGCAGGCCGCGGCCATCTTCGCGGTCGCTCCCGACGAGGGCTACCGCGCGAAGCTGCGCGTCCAGCGCGCCAAGGGTGACCTGGCCGCCGAGCTCGCGATCTTCCAGGACCTGCCGACGGACCTCGCGGACAGCGCGGCACGTTGGCGTGAGCAGGGAAGCTTCGAGGCGCGCCTCGGCCTGCCGAAGGACGCCGAGGAGCACCTCCGCCTCGCGGTGACGAAGGGGCCGACCGACGCCCGTTCGAACGCGGCTCTCGCCGAGTTCCTCCTCGCGCGCGGGCGCAGCGAAGAGGCCGTGCCCTTCGCGGAGGCCGCCGCGCGCAGCGCGGCCCAGGTCACGGACGAAGGCGACCGTTTCGACGTGATCCGCACGTGGGTCGCCGCGCTGCTCGCCGTCGGGCGTGTCGAGGATGCCCAGCTGGCGGTGACCCGCGCGACGACCGGGCCTGGTGCCGAGCAGGCCTACCTGCGGGGTGCGGTCCACTACGCGAGCGGCGAACTCGAGCAGGCGGTGACGCAGTTCGAGAAGGCGGCCGACGAGCTGCCGCGCCTCGACGCGGTGCTCGGTCTCGGCGCCTGCGCGCTCCGGGAGGGTCGCTTCGACGAGGCGCGCCAGCTCTTCGAGCGCGTCCGGGACGAAGCGCCGGCCCTCCGTGGACGCGCGCTCGCCGGTCTGGGGCTCTTGTACGAGCGGACCGGGCACGCCGCCGAGTCGGCCGAGGCCCTGACGGCGGCCGAAGCCGCGGCGCCCCGCGATCCGTACGTCCTCTACCTGCTCGGTCGGCGCCAGCGCCTCGACGGCCAGCTGGAGGATGCGGTGACCACCGAGCGGCGCGCGCTGGCCGAACGGGACGAACTCGTCGAAGCGCTCGCCGAGATCGCGCGCGCCCAGCTGGCGCGGGTCGACGCGGCCGACGGTGACGCCGCGGAGATCCTGGCCCGGACGGTCCGCTACGTGGATCGTCTCGTCGGCCTCGACCAGGCACGCGGTCGCCACGTGCCCTTCCTCGAACTCCAGGGCTACGTGCTGGCCCGGATCGGGGATGTCGCCCAGGCGCGGCGCGCCTTCGCGGCGGGCTACGAAGCGCAGAGCAGCTTCTGTGAGGTCGGTCTGGCGCTCCTCGACTACCGGCAGAAGCGGGTCGGTGACGCGCGGCAGAAGCTCGCGCAGCTCTCGGCGGACCCGAGCCGGGGCGGTGAGATCCGCGAGTTCGCGCGGGCGACCGTCGACCTGATCGACGACCACGCGAGCAAGGAGCTGGTCCGGGACACGTTCGACCGTGACGTGCTCGGCGATCTCTGGACGCGCATCGGATCGCTCGCGCCCGTGCTGCGCGACCAGCAGCTGACCTTCCGCGGTCAGAGTGGGCGCGTCGGGGAGGATTCAGCGGTGCGCCGCGTGGTCCGCGCCGGCGACTTCCTCCGCTGCGAGGTCCGGATGGACATCCTCGGCGACCTCGGAACGACCGAGTTCGCGGGCCTGCGCCTCACGCCCGAGACGCAGCGTGGCGGCAGCTTCCAGGTCGAGCTCGGCCTCAAGAGCTACGGTGCCAACCGGCAGCCCGAACTCCGCCTCGTCGATGGTCCGCCCGCCCGCGAGGACTCGGTGACGGTCAAGCCCCTCGACGTCGAGGTCGGCGTCGGCCAGCCCGTCGTCCTCGCCGTCGAGTTCGTGCAGGCGATCGATGCGAGCGACAAGAGCCTGACGCTGCGCGTGCTCTGGAACGGTGAGGTCGTCGACGAGCGTCCGATCAAGACGCTGCGCTCGAACTCCGCCCAGCCGCTGGCGACCGACTTCGTGGTCCGCGGTCGCCCTGTCCACGTCCGCTTCGACGACTACCGGCTCGAGCGCCGGAAGGAGACCCGATGATCCGATCGACGCCCCGTGGCTCCGTGCGGTCGTCCGCCGGCTTCACGCTGATCGAGCTCCTCGTCGTGATCGCGATCATCGGCACGCTCGTGGTCGCGTTCGCGCCAGCCCTGTCCGGCATGCTCGGGCGTGGCGACGAGGCCGAGACCGAGGCGCGCCAGATCGAGCTCGCGTCGATGGTGGAGTCCTACCAGCGCTACTACGGCGAGTACCCGCCGGACGACCTCAGCATCATCGTCAAGGACAAGCAGGCCAGCTGGCAGTTCGGCGCCGACAACGGCAAGAACACCGGCATCGAGTCGCTCGTCCTGCACCTGAGCTTCGATGCGAAGGCCGGCGGCAAGCTCGACGAGCGCATGGAGTGGCTCGCGAACACCGACGGTGACAAGACGCCGGTCGACGTCCCGCTGCTCGGCGGCCGCTCGCGCTACGAGATCGTCGACTCGTGGGGGACGCCGTTCGCCTACTTCTCGGCGACGTGCGGCAGCGCCTACCAGGGCCGTCAGGTGATCCTGGGCGCGACGATCGAGGGCGCGGATGCGCTCGAGGTCTTCGCCCGCCCGTGGAAGCATCCCGAGACCGGCCAGTGGCTGAACCCGCGGAAGTTCCAGATCGTGTCCGCGGGGCCCGACCTGTCGTTCAACACGGACGACGACATCGTCTACCCGACGGTCCCGAGGTGACGCGTTGATCGCCCGTCCGTCCCATCCGCGCGGGGCGCGCGCGCCCGCCTGCGCCGCCGCGCATGCGGCGGGCTTCACGCTCCTCGAGATGCTCGTCGTCATGGCGCTGATCGGCGTCCTGATGGGGATGGGCGTCGGCTTCCTCCGCCGGACGGGAGACGACTTCGAGATCGCGCTCGCGGCCATCCGGGCCGAGACGCGCGCCGCGCAGCTGACCGCGCGGACCCGACACCTGCCGGCCGAGGTCGTGCTCGATCCCGGCCAGGACGGCCCGGCGTCGGTTCGCGCCCGCATCCTCGAGCCGGTCGGCCACTGGCACATGGAGGAGGACCCGCGCGACGACGAGAGTGCGGGCGTGCCTTCGGAGGTCCGCGGCACCGTCGAGCCCGGGCGCTTCGGCATGGCCCGTCGCTCCGAGGAGTCCTCCCGCAGCGCGCTCCTCACCGTGCGCGCCGGCACGCTCCCGGTCTTCGACCTCCGCGACGGGTTCGCGATCCGCGTCGACCTGAAGCTCGAAGCCGCCGAGGAAGCGGTGATCGCGCGTCTGGGTGAGGGGTTCGTCGACCTGCGTCTGGACGCCGACCTGCGGCCGGTCGCGAAGATCGTCGGCACCGAGGGCGGCGGGCGTTCGGCTGGGTCCGTGACCCTGGCGGGCACGCGGGCGCTCTCGCTCCACGCGTGGCACACGCTGGAGCTCGTCCACGACCGTTCGCACCTGCGCCTGCTGCTCGACGGTCGTGAGATCGGACGCGAGACAGCGCGCCTGCCGGTCCTGCAGTCTGCGTCGGACGTCTTCGAGGTCTCCCCCGCGGACGGTCCCGTGCAGGGACTCGTCGACGAGGTCCTCGTCCTGGCCTACACGCTCTCCCCTCCGCAGAGGATGCCGGTCGGACTCCAGCTCGCTGCCGATCCGTCGGTCGTCCGCTTCGACGCCGAGGGCGATCTCGACGGCCCCTGCGCGTTCCGACTGACCGTCGAAGACGACACGCGGTCCTACCGCTTCGGCCCCGGAGGAGTGATCGAATGATGCAGAGGCGTGCCGCTGAATCGGGCCTCGCGCTCGTCGCCGTCCTCGTCGCGCTCGGTGTCCTGCTGGCGATGGCTGCGCCGTTCCTGCTCAGCATGGGTCACGGGGACGCCGCGTCGCGGGCGCGGGTCGACGAGGTCCACGCCGACTGGGGTTCGGCCTCGGCGCGGGATGCACTGCTCCAGACGGCGGCCAGCGGCGCGTCTGCGTTCGATCCGAGCCCGAACGCCGACGGGCGCGACGAGTACCCCGGAACGCTCGAACTCCCGGCGGGTTTCGAAGGCATCACGTCGACTCCCGGGGGGCGGACGGTGCTCCAGGGCAGCGTCGAAGACCTCTCCCGGCGCATCGACCTGCACTCGGCGACGCCGCTGGTCCTGGCGAACCTGCTCGGACTCGCGGTGCGCGTCCGCGGTGAAGTGGAGCTCGACGCGGCCGAGATCCCCGTCGATGGCCCGCTCGATGCGTTCCCCGAGTCGGGCTACCTGATCTGCCAGCGCGAGGTCATCCGCTACGAGGGGCGCGACGGCAGCCGGTTCTTCGGACTGACCCGCGGGGCGTTCGCGGAACTCGGTTTCCTGCCGGCCCAGCTGCTGCCCGACCACAAGTTGGACGAGGACGCGCTGGTCATGGACTTCCGCTGCGTCCTCGCGGTCACGTGGCCGTTCCGCGGCTACGGCGATCCGGGGCGCTACGTGCCCTACGGCTCGGTCGCGGAGCTGCAGCGCATCCAGGAGGGCGGGTTCCCCGGCTTCGAGGCGCGAGAGATCGAGGCGCTCGCGCGCTTCACGACGACCGTCGCCCTCCACGACCGCAGCGCCCGCTTCGGCAAGGGCGAGCGCGTCTTCGAGATCCTCAGCGACGAGCTGCAGCAGCCGCGCATCCTGCAGGTGAAGTCGAACCTCGGGCTCGGCCCCGGGCGCGTCGTCCGCATCCGCAGTCTCGACGGGCAGTGGGTCGAGTACGGCCTCGTCTGGGACACGATCGGGCGCGGCAATCGCGGCACCTACAACCTGTCGTCGCGCCAGTACGTCGCGCTGCTCCAGCCGCTGAGCATGCCGTTCGTGCCGGTCGATACCGTCGTCGAGCCGTTGGTCCAGGTGCCGGTCAACATCAACACCGCGGCTCCGGAAGTGCTCACGGCCCTGTTCGCGCACGCGCGCCGGCAGGTCTCCGGCGCCAACCGCGAAGACGGCGCGACCCGGCTCCCGCCGGTGATCCGGCGTCGCGATGCCGCCAACCTCGCGACGCAGATGACCATGCTGCGCGGCGACGACGCGGAGCTCGTGGAGGCGTTCGACCGCGACGAGAACCGGCCGTCCGGGTTCGGGAACGTCGACATGACCCCGCGACCGTTCGACGGGTTCGAGGACCTGGCCCAGCGGTTCGTGCCGATGATCCTGGGCGCCGGGGCTTCGGACTCGATGGACCAGCGCCGCCTCGTGCTGGGCGTCTACGACGCTCTGCAGATCGGCTGCCCGGGGTCGATGGAGCAGGGGACGATGCCGGTGGCGTTCCGCTCGTCGCCGCTCGTCGGCTACCGGGCGAGCGCCTCGCGCCGCCGGTTCAGCGGCCTCGAGGCGGCGCGCCGCGAGCGCGAAGGGGTGGCGCTCGCCCTTCCCGGCGACCAGCTGTTCTGGGGTGGAGCGACGCAGGAGGCGCTGGACGAAGCGTTCCGGCTCGACCGGCGGACGCCGTTCTGGCAGACGTGGCCGATCAACACGTCCGCGGTCCCCAACGGGCAGCAGGACATGGTGCCGCCGCTGCGGACTTCGGCCCACCTGCTGGCGACGCTGTTCCCGAACGCCGGTTTCGGCGAGCCGCGGTTCGCCGATCGGTCGGGCACCGAAGCCGAGCTCCGGCCCCAGCCGGGCGTGGCTCCGATCGGTTACGGCGGCAACCTCGTCGGTCATGACGCATTCATGACGGCGCGGCACCCCGAGGGGCGCGTCCTCGCGACCGAGGGGCCCTACCGGGCGAGCAACGTCGGCCCACGCATGGCCGGCGTGTCCGAACCGAGCGGCCAGCGGGACCACTCCCGCGTGTCGTTCCCGATGACGACGATCGGTGGCGTGTCTTCGCGGCACGCGGTGTCGTTCTGGTTGCGTCTCGACGACACCGGCCCGCAGGTCCTGTACGACGAGGCCTCGGTCGGAGAGGCTCCCGAGCGCAACCGCTACCTCGTCGAGATCCGCGACGGGATGCTGACCTACGAGGTCCGGGATGACGCCGGGCTCGACCCCGACGCGGCTGCTTCGCCCTACGCGCCGAATCCCTCGAGCGCCATCTGGCAGGCTCCGCTCGAGTCGCTCGATCTGGTCCAGGGCACCTGGTACCACATCACGGCGAGTGCCGTCGGCAACCGGCCCGGTCAGCTGTCGTTCGTCGTCGACGGCGTGCCGCGCGGGGAGCCTCGGATGCGGACCTACACGACCGCGGAGATCCCGGTCTACCAGGAAGACCGCGGCGTGCCGACGTTCCTCGCCGACTCCGATCGGTTCATCACGATCCAGGTCGAGGACGCGAGCGACTTCCCGCAGCGCGGCGTGCTCCGGATCGGCGGCGAGCTCTTCGAATACAGTGCGCGCGACGACGGCGCGTTCTACTGCCGCTACGACGACTCGGTCGGCGGGCGACGCGCGCGGGCCACGATGCGTGAGTTCGCGATCAACGTTCCGGAGAACGGGGAGGGTGACCCGCGTCAGGATCTGCTCGCCATCGTCAACGGGGACCTCGAAGCGGTCGTCCCGAACCACCCGTCTGGCTCCGCCGTCGAGCTCTACGGCTACGCCATCCCGGTCTACCCGCGGCGCATCCTGATCCCGGGTGGGGCACGCCTGACGGACAGCCTCGGCGCGTTCTCGATCGCACGCGCGGTCAACCGGGCCGGGATCAATCCGATCACGATCGACGTCGCGAACCGTAACCCGATCCTGATCGGAGAGGGGTTCGACGAAGCCTGGACGGGGGACATCGACCTCGGCAACCCCGAGGTCATCGTCGGAGGATCGGTGCCGCCGCCCGCAGACGAGCAGATCGCGGCCGGTTTCCCGCAGTCGGGGGGCTACGCGATCCTCGTCCAGCGCCGTCTCAGCATCCGGCTCGTGTCGAACAACCCAGGCCAGCTCGCGACGACCCCGGAGATCGGCGGCGTCGAGGTCATCCGCTACGCGTCGCGGACCGGCACGACGCTGAAGAACATCCAGCGGGCGGTCCAGCTGCCGGTCAACTTCGTCACCGACCAGAACGGCTTCTTCGTCCCGCAGCAGCCGCGGAACTTCGTCGTCGACTGGTCCGAGACGATGGTCGTCCGCGACCCGAACGCGGGCGAGGTCGTCCCGTTCGACGAACTGCCTCTCTACATGCTGTTCGTCGTGCCGATCTCGGTGCCGTTCAACGGCACGCTCGACGACGACCCCGAGTTCATCAACTGGCTGCAGATCCGCACCGAGGGCGGAGACGACGCCGACACCGAGTGGGTCCGCTACAACGCGATCATGGATCGCCAGCACGCGGTCCGCGCCGATCAGGCGGCGTTCGAACTCGTCCGGTTCCGGCTGACGCAGCAGACCTCTCTCCAGCAGCTCGGCGTGACGACGGGTGGGCTCGATCCGAACCAGGTCACGCTCCTCCGCGATCCGTGGGCGCCGCCGACCGACGACGGGCGGAGGCGGATCGGCTACATCGACCCCATCGAGATCCGCTATCCGGCGATCCACGAGGCCCGTCGTGCGCTGGGCTTCCGCGGGGACCCGTTCACGGGCACGTCGAGCCACCCGCAGCCGGCGAACGCCCAGGTCCTGCCCGTGCACCGCTTCGAGTTCGACTGGCCCGGCTACGGACTCGGCACGCCCCGCGCAGGTCGCGGAGACCGCGTTGCGCTGATCCCGGGGTCCGCCCGTCAGGACGGCGAGGTGCCGGGCGTCGAGTGGCACACCGTGAACTGGTCGGTGCGTCACTACGAGTGGGACCAGGTCCAGGCCGACGCGTCGGGCACCCAGAACCGCGTCGAACCGCGCCAGCGCCGCGGCGACTGGCCGTTCCAGCTGGTGGCGTTCCAGGCGCCGATCCGCAGTGGGATCTTCATCGGTGAGGGCACGTCGAGTCGGGGCGAGGAGAACCGGCTGGACACCCGGTTCCTCGATCGGATGGTCAAGTTCCCGAGCGGGGAGCTGCCGGCGGGCGATCCGGACGAGGCCTGGTTCGGTGCGCCCGTCCACGCCGACGGGGCGCCCTCGCGGGGGCTGCTCGACGAGGTCACGTACGTCGCGCGCCGCGCGCAGCCGCGTCCGCTCGACCAGCAGCTGACGGAGAACGCGAACTCGTTCTTCGTCCGACCCAACGTCATCCTGACGCCGGCTGGTCCGCTCGTGAACCTCCGACCGCGGCAGGCCGACAACTGGGGCGACGAGTCGTTCCCGCGCCAGGGAGGTCTCCTCGCGATCGACGGCGAGATCCTGGCCTACGACCAGTACGACCCGCAGAGCGGTGAAGTGCGGATCGCGCCCGAGGGGCGTGGCCTGCTCAACACCGTGGTGCGCGCGCACGACGAGGGGGCGGTCGTCCAGTTCCTCGAGCACATCCCGGCCGCGATCCTGACCAACAGCCTGTCCAACCAGGACGACACGATCGCGGTCCAGTCGCTCGGCGGTCTGCCGCGCGGGGGAGGGACGGTGCTCCTGGGCACCGAGCTGCTCCACTACACGTGGACGCGCGGAGACGTCGAACTCGGGATGCCGCGCTTCTTCGATCCCGACCAGGGGAGGCGTTCGTCGCAGGGCATGTTCCGCGGGCGCTACGGCACGAACCCGGCGTCCGCGTCCTCCGGTTCGGTCGCGATCTACTTCCCGTTCCGCTACTGGGATCGCTACTTCCCGCAGGCGGACGACCCGGAGTCGGCGTTCTGCCAGGTCTCGATGGCCGATGGTCCGGTCTGGTTCGACCGCTTCGGCTGGCGGGAAGACCAGGAGGACGCGACGGTCGGGGTGCAGTGCCTCGTGCGGATCGACGAGCGTGCGCCGTTCACGGCCGACCCGGAGACCACGGACGGACTGTGGCTGTGGGAGGAAGGCGAGGTCGGCGGTTTCCCGCACCGCGTGCGGCGTTTCGGCGAGCGCTTCGAAGCCCGGTTCGAGCACGTCTACCGGCCTGGTGCGTTCGACCCGATCCTGTTCCGCGCGAACTCGTGGAAGCGTGCCCCTTCGATCCGGGAGTTCGTGCTGACCTACGAAGGCGAGACGCGCGTCCTCGAGGAGAAGGTGACGGCCCGATGACCGGCACCTCGCAAACGGTGCGGCGACGTGACGCGGGGTTCACGCTCCTCGAGCTCGTCGTGGCGATGGGCCTCCTGTCGGGCTTCCTGCTGATGCTGGTGCGGCTGCTGACGACCGGTGCAGACCTCTTCGACGAAGGAGAGCGGGGCCAGGAGCTGCTCGACCGCTCGGCGTCGGCTGTGCGCGTCGCGCAGCGTGCGCTGCACGACACGTGTGGTCCGCGCCTCCTCGGGCGTCCCGACGGGCGGACCGACGCGCGGCTCCTCGTGCACACGATCCCGACCGGGGCGGGCGAGGGGGCTTCCCGCGTCCAGCTGCTCCGCTCGACCGAGAATCTCGATCCGGCGGTCGAGGATCGCATCCTCCGGGCCGCGTTCGAGGCCGAGGCGGCCGCCGAAGGCCTCCGCGACGCCGAAGCCGAGCGCGCGATCGCCGAAAGACTCGCGAGCTGGCCGCGCTCCGGCCGCGGCGAGCTCCAGCTCTTCCCGTGGCCGGTCGGCGACGACGGCGTCTACTTCGAGCTGCGCCGGCGGGACCTGCCGTCCGACCCGCTGCTCTACCCGGCCGAAGAGATCCCGGTCCTCGACATCCGGGACCCGGAAGATCTCGGCGTGGACTTCGAGCGGCTCCTGCTCGGATCGCGGACCGTGGCGCGCGGCCTGCTGCACTTCGAACTCCGCTTCTGGTCGCAGCGCACGCGGACTTGGCAGCTCGTCGGCACCGAAGGCCCGGAGCGTGTCTGGGACTCGACCCGCGGTGGGCTGATGCTCGGCGAGACCGAGGGCTCCGACGTGTTCGGCCTCGACTTCGGGCCGTCGAGCTTCGCGGACACGCGGGATGACATCTGGCCGCGCTGGGTCCGTGTCGTCGTGACGGTCGACGCGGGGCCGCAGACGCCGCCCGCATCGTTCCTGACGCAGGCCGTCACCGACGCGGACACGAGTCTCCAGGTGACCCGCCCCGAGGACATCCCCGACCCTGCGGACCAACCGTTCCTGAAGATCGGCGCCGAGTGGGTGCGCTTCCAGGGCGTCGTCGGCCGGACGCTGACCGGGGTGCGGCGCGGGCAGCGCGGCACGAAGGCCGTCGCGCACCCGGCCGGCACCTCCGTCCGCGCGGGGCGTGAGGCGGTGTTGGACGTGCAGATCCCACACGGGAGGGACGGCGATGACTGAACACGGCCCTTGCTCACGGAAGCAGGCGTTCGGACGCGACGAGTCCGGCTTCACGCTGCTCGAACTGATCGTGGCGCTCGGCATCCTCGTGTTCGGCGCGACGTCGCTGATCGGGGCCTTGAGCCTCGGCGTCGGGTCCCGACGCGGGACCGAGATGCGCGCACGCGCCTCGCTGCTCGCGGATCAGGTCCTGCTCCACGTCGAGCGGGAGCTGCTGGGGCGGCACGGCATCCCGTCCGGCTGGCAGTCCGCCGAAGAGCTGGCGATCCCACCCGAGGGCGTCGACGTGGTCGACGGATTCCCGGGCATGCGGTATGCCGTCTCGTTCGAGACCAGTCCGGAGCGTCCGGACATCGTGCTGGCGACCGTGACGGTCGGCTGGCGTGACCAAGGTGAGGACGATGGCGTGGTCTTCCAACGCATCGTGCCGCGGGCGGTGCCGCTGTCGCAGCGGATCAACCAGCGTCGCGAAGCGGCCGACGCGCGCACCCAGGAGTCGCGGAGGAGTTCTCGATGATGAAAGGCAGTCCCATGTCCTTCCTGCGTTCCCTGTCTGCACGGCGCGCAGCCGTCGCGCTCAGCCTCTTCTTCGGCCTGTGCGCGCTCCTGCCAGCCCAGGCGATCCAGCTTCGGACCGGCGAAGTGCTGGTCGGAGAGGTCGTCGACGCGACCAGTGAGGGGCTGTCGTTCCGGCGGCTCGACACGGGCGGCTTCCTGGAGCTCGGCTGGAACGACCTGTCGACGCTGCACGCGGCCCGGATCAAGCGCCTGAAGGGTCTGGTGGTCGCCGACGACGATGAGCCGACCCTGGTTGCCGACGTCGTGCTCTACGTCGTGGGGGGCGTGGCGCGCGACGAGGTCGTCGGCCTGATCCAGGAGTACACGAAGACGCACGTCCTGCTGAAGCGGAAGGGCGACGTGCTGCCGATCAAGCGCGAGGCGATCCTGCGGACGCGGAAGCGCGAGGTCCCGGTCCTCGAGGTCTACACCGGCGAGGAGTACTACCAGCTGAAGCTCGCCGACACCGAGCCGGGCGAAGACGCGGACCGTCACATCGCGCTCGGCGAAGAAATGCGTCGGGTCGGTGACTTCGCGCACGCCGAGGAGCACCTGACCAAGGCCGACGAACTCGGCGGAGGGCGTCAAGCGTCCCAGCTGCCGATCATGCTCCAGCGCGTCCGCACGCTGCGAGAGGCCGAGGCCGAGCGCGAGCTCTTGGCGCAGATCCGCATCATGCGGAACCGGAAGGAGTTCTCGCGCGCCGAGGAGCTGATGGGAGAGTTCCGGCAGACCTACCCGGACTCGCGTCTGCTCGCCGAACTCGACCGGGAGGAGGAGCGCTTCGAGGAGGCGCTCGCCGACTACGCCGTCGAGCGGCTCCGGCAGGCGTGGGACCAGACCGTGCGCCGCGTCTCGGATGACAAGGTCCGTGACGACAGCGTGACGTTGGCGGCGGCGCGAGCCTACGCGGAGGACAAGATGTCCGACGACGTGTTCGGCCGCATCGCACGGAGCCTGGAGCTCGAGCCCGAGGCCGTGGAGAAGTACTGGACCGAGCGCGAGTCGCACGGACGCGGTCGCTCCGTCGTCTACTCCTACGGCGTTGGCTCGTGGGTCCTCGGTGCCGACAAGATCATCGCTGGCACCAAGGCCGAGGGCGGTGGTGCGGGTCCGGCCGGCGGCGGCGGCGATCAGGATCCGGAGCTCGACCGGATCATCCGCAAGCTGCGCGACCTGCAGAACCAGCAGCGCCGCGCGGGCGGTGCGGGCGGCGCGGGCGCGCCGCGCGAGGAGTCGGAGGAGGACTGGTGGCGCAAGGCCTCCCGCAACGACCGGGCGGGTTGGCTCCGGGCCTACTTCGCGGAATTCGGTGGTCACATGGAGATCACCGCTGCCTATTCGAACCCGTGTCCGAACTGCGAAGCGAGCGGCACGATCTCCGTACTCGGTGACTCCGGTCGGGAGCAGAAGCTCAAGTGCCCCATCTGCCACGGCACCAAGTTCACGCGGCTGTTCCGCGCGCGCTGATCGCCGGCCTCTTCGGTCTGCTGGCGGGGTGCGCGGCGCCGCGTCCGGTGTCCCGCGCCCCGGCTGTGCCGAGGCCGGAAGCCCCGCGGGTCGAGCTCGTGCCGCCGGCTCCGGCGTGGCAGTCCCCCGCGGGGGCGGCGTCCGCCGCCGAGGGCTCGGAGCTCCTCGCGCCCGCACGCCGTGGCGACGACGTCGTGGCCACGGTCGGAGCGGTGGAGCTCCGCAAGAGTGACGTCTACGACCGTCTCGTCGATGGGGACCCGCAGACGGCGAGGCTCTGGCTCGACCTGGTCGTTCTCGACGCGGTCATCGCGGACTTCGCCCAGCGGCTCGGCGTCGTGGTCGACGAGGCGGACGTCGAGGACGTGGCCCGGGATGCCGAAGCGATGCTCCGGACCCAGGTCGAAGTCGAGTACGACGGGCGGCGGAGTTTCGCGGACTACCTCGCCGCGGAGTTCGGCATCGACGAGTCGGGCTACGCGCGACTCCTGCGCGACGACCTGTTGCGGGCGCGCTACCGGGGTCTCGTGATCCGGTATCTCGCGCTCCGCGAGGAGCGCGCCGAGATCCGGCTGATCGTCCATCCCGACCAGGGAGTGCTCGAGGACGCGCGCGCCCGGGTCGAGGCCGGCGCGGACTTCGCGGCGCTCGCCCGCCAGTTCTCGGAGGACGCGACGCGCACCGAGGGGGGGCGGCTCGGGCCGTTCGACCGCGGGTTCCGGCACCCGGTCGCGCAGATCGCCTTCGAGCTGGAGCCCGGTGAGGTGTCTGCGGTGCTGTCTTTCGAGGACCGCGGCGTGGCCCGTCGCGCGCTCGTCTACTGCCTCGCCCGTCATCCGGCGCGGGACGCGTCCTTCGCCGCCATGCGTGCCGAGATCGAGGCCGATCTGGAGGCTCGACCGATCAGCGCGCTGGAGCAGGGAGCGTTCGTAGCTCGCTACTGTCGCTCGGGTTCCGCGCTTGACAGTGCTGCGGGGGACCGGTGACATGGGCCGTCCATGGGCGATATTTCTCGTGAACCGCTGCCTGGGGGGGCGCGGTCCAAGGGCACGGCTCTCAAAGGGCCTGCCGAGGTCATCCGACTCGACGACCTGACGGTCGAGGAGCGGGCAGACATGGACGAGACGCGGAGCGGTGACGAAGGTCCTGACGACCCGGCCGCCCGCGCCTTCCCGTCCCCTCGTCAAGCGCCGGCTGCGCCGATGCGCATCGAGCCGTTCCGTCCGACGCTCGACCGGCTCGAGGAGGTGGACAGGCTCGGAGAGGGCGGGGATCGTCCGGCGGATACGCCGCTCGATGCAGCGGAGTCGGTCGCCGAGGCGGCGCCGGCCGCGGCCGCCGCCGCAGCCGAGGAGCAGCCCTCCGCCGAGGTGCCGGGCGAAGATGCGGTCGACGAGGGTGTGCTGTCCGACATGGCGGCGCTCGCAGTGGTCGCAGACGATCCTGGAGCTCCGGAAGCGGACTTCTCGGAGGAGTCCGGCGCGATGGCTGCCGAGTCAGCGGCCGCCGGTGATCATCCGACGATCGCGCAAGAGTTCGCCGTGGACGAAGAGGAGACCCTGGTCTCCGGGCTCGGGTCCGACGAGGCCGAGGTCGCCGTCGACGGTGCCGGGGCGGATGGCGACGCGGTCGAGATGTGCGCCGTGCCGACGGTCGATGAGCTCGTCGAAGATGGTGAGGCACCAGCCGCCCAGGCCGAACCGCTCCGTGCCTCGTCCCTGCCCGAGGACGGTGACGAGGCCCCGCCGCTGACCGACCCCGAAGAGGTCGGTCGGGTGCTGCTGGCCGTGCTCCTGAGCGCGCGCGAACCGCTGTCCCTCGTCCGGATGGCCGAGGTCTGCAACTCGACGCAGAAGGTCGTCGAGGCCGGTCTCCGCGTGCTGGACGCCGAGCTGCGCCAGCGCGGTCTCCCGCTCGAGATCGTGCAGATGGGGGACGGCGTCCGCGTTTCGACGTCGCCGGCCGTCTACCCGTACCTGACGCGGCTCAAGAAGCTCAAGCCCGCCGAGAAGCTCTCGCCGGCTGCTCTCGAGACGCTGGCCGTCATCGCCTACCGCCAGCCGGTCATCCGGCTCGAGGTCGAGGCGATCCGCGGTGTGAAGGTCGGCCCGATGCTGCAGAGCCTGCTCCAGCACAAGCTGATCCGCGTCGTCGGCCGCGCCGACGTGCCCGGCAAGCCGCTCCAGTACGGCACGACCCAGCACTTCCTCGAACGGTTCGGTCTGCGGTCTCTCAAGGACCTCCCGAGCATCCAGGAGTTCCGCGCGCTCGGCTGAGGTCGCGCCCTCGGGCTCCGTGCGACGGTCTCCGTCCGCCTGCAGGTCGTCGGGTCGACTGCGCGTAGAAAGCTGTGATCTCGCGCTTGACGCGCGAGGTCCGAATCGGGATCATCCCCGGCCCGCGCACGGCGTCCCGTTCGTCTAGCCCGGCCTAGGACACCAGGTTTTCATCCTGGTAACAGGGGTTCGAATCCCCTACGGGATACCAGTCTTCCGCGAGGATGACCCGGAACCCGGCTTCGCAACGCGAAGTCGGGTTTCTTCATTTCTGCCCCCGCGGACGAGCCTCCGCGCGGGCGCGCGTGGCGGTCCGGCAGGGCTCGGGGCGGCCGAGCCGACGGGAGGAAGCGGCGGCTTCGCATCCCAGGTCCCGCGCGCCGTTTGCCGCAGCCCGGATGGGTCCTAGGATCCGGCTCGATCCGCCGTCGCAATTCGCCCGAGCGGGCCTCGTTGCGACGCAGTTCCAAGAGCCGGACACCGCGAGCTTTGAGCCATCCAACCCACGTCGTCCTCTTCCTGCTCGCCGCCAGCCTGGCCGGGTGCGGTTCCTCCGAGCGCGAGGAGTCGCTCGATCCCCCCGAGACGATCGAGGCTCCCGGACTCCGCATCGGCGCGTCGAGCGCCCAGCGGTTCGGGCGCATGGGGTCCAGCAGCTCAGCGGAGTCCCGGGCGCCGGACCCGCAGCAGGCCTTCTCGTTCGCGCTTCCCGCGGGTTGGAAGACCCTGCCTTCCCAGCAGTTCCGGGACGTCAACCTGGAGGCGCCGGGTGGGGTCAACGCCTGGGTCACGCTGATGGGGCCAGGGGCCGGTGGGGCCCTCGGCAACCTGAACCGCTGGCGGTCGCAGCTCGGTCTTCCGCCGGCGGCCGAGGCCGACATCGCTGCGCTGCCGACCGAGACGCTTCTCGGCCAGAGCGCGCAGCGCATCGACCTGTCGTCGCCGGACGGCGCGCAGCGTCTCGTGGCCGTCATGCTCTTCGAGACGGATCGCTCGGTCTTCGTGCGGATCAGCGGGACACCGGACGCTGTCCAGGAACAGCTGCCAGGGTTTGCGACGTTCCTCGCTTCGCTCGCGGACCGTCGGGGCAGTGAGCCGAAGGCCGCACCGGAGGGCTCGGCCGATCCGGGCGGTGCCGGGGACTTCCGCTGGTCGACGCCATCCGGCTGGTCGCCCGTCGGGGGTTCGCCGTTCAAGCTCTACGAATACGCGGTCGCGGATGCCAAGTGCTGGGTCTCGGAGCTGGCGGGAGACGGCGGCGGCTTGCTGGCCAACGTGGTCCGCTGGTGCGGACAGGTCGGCATCGAGCCGCTCGCCGAGTCGGAGATCAACGCGCTGCCCCGCATGCAGGTCCTGGGCCAGGAGTCGGTCTACGTCCGGTTGCTCCAGGACGGCGATGCGCCGGGCATGCTGGGCGTGATCGTTGCGCTCGGTGATCGCACGCTGTTCGTCAAGATGACCGGTCCGTCCCGCCTGCTCGTCGAGCAGGGCCCCGGCTTCGAGTCCTTCTGCCGCTCCTTCTCGAGGAAGGGGTGATCCGATGCCGTCATCCTCGTCGCGCGTGATGGACTTCCTGTCCGGCTTCCGGCTCAGCGTCCTGATCCTGTTCTTCATGTTCCTGATCACCTGGCTCGGCACGCTGTCGCAGGTCGAGATCGGGCTGTTCCAGTCACAGAAGAAGTACTTCGAGTCTTGGGTCGTCGCGCAGCCGGTGTTCGGTCCGCTGCACGTCCCGCTGCCTGGCGGAGCGCTGCTGATGGCGGCACTCGCCGTGAACCTGGTGCTCGGGGGGATCGTCCGGCTCCGGCGCACGTGGTCCCGCGCGGGCATCCTGATCACGCACCTGGGGATCGCTCTCCTCCTCGTGGCCGGTGTCGTCAAGTTCGCCGCGTCGAGCGAGGGCTACATGCGGCTCTACGAGGGCGAGAAGAGCGCCGAGTACGTCAGCTACCACGAGTGGGAGGTGACGATCCACGAGGAGATCGGCGACGGCGAGTTCCGTCAGTGGGTCGTGCCCGAGTCCATGTTCGTCGGCGCCTCGGGCGCTGCGACCGTGACCGTTCGCGAAGCGTCGCTGCCGTTCGAACTGTCGCTCTTCGGCTTCGTCAGCAACGCGGACGTCCTGCAGAAGGGGCCGATGTTCGAGACCAGTCAGCCGGTGATCGATGGCTACTTCGTCCAGCCGCGCCAGGCGGACAAGGAAGCCGAGTACGACGTCGCGGCCTGCTACGTGACGGCGACCGCACCCGGCGCCGAGGTCGCTCCGCGCGACGGCATCCTGTGGGGCGCCGCGCGCTACCCGCTCGCGATCACGGTCGGCGACCGCGAGTTCGGCGTGTCGCTGCGGAAGCGTCGCTTCCCCGTGCCTTTCGAGATCGAGCTGACCCGGTTCACGCACGAGTACCACCCGGGCACGACGATGCCGAGGGTCTTCAAGAGTGACGTCGTCGTCCGCGCCGAGGGATCGCAGCCGCAGACGATGCTGATCGAGATGAACGAGCCGCTCCGCCGCGAAGGCGTGATCGCGTTCCAGTCGAGCTGGGGTCCGCAGGGCGCGGGTCCCGGAGAGCGGCTGTTCTCGGTGTTCACGGTCGTCGAGAACCCGTCCGACCAGTGGCCGCTCTGGTCGTGCGTCGTGATCGGGATCGGCCTCGTCCTCCACTTCGGGATGATGCTGATGCGCTACATCAGCTCGGAGATGCGCAGCAGCGCTGGCTTGCAGGGGGCCGCACGATGAAGAGTCACGCTTCGAACGCAGGTCTCCCGCGGAGCCGCGTCCTCTCCCGCCTCGGCCGCGCGTGTGCGGTGTTCTTGGCTCTGCTCGCCGGGCTGCCGGCCCAGGGTGGACACAACCACGCCCCGGGCGAGTTCGTCGACCACGTCCACGGCGCGCCGCGCACGGAGCCCTACGACCCCGCGCTCGTCCACGCGTTCCGGACCCTGCCGGTCCAGGACGGCGGGCGGATCAAGCCGTTCGAGAGCCTCGCGCAGGTCACCCTGCTCCGGCTGAACGAGAAGCGCTCGGTGTCGATCCCGGACGAGCCGATGTACGGCGCGCTGGCCGGCGATCGTCTGTCGGCGATGGAGTGGGCGCTGGACGTGCTGCTCTACCCCGACCAGGCGTCCGACTACCCGGTCTTCGTGGTCACCGACAGCGAGGCTCTCCGCATCATCGGTCTGTCCGACGTCGCGAAGCGCAAGCGCGACCGCTACTCGTGGAACGAACTCGCCCCCGGCATCGACCGGCTGCGTCCGTACTACGAC
>JBEAPQ010000327.1:0-10790 GCA_041164325.1 Planctomycetota bacterium
TTCGGGACTGAGCCGCTGGCTGGGCGGGAGGCGATTCGGTCGCCGTGTCCGTTTCTCGAAGTGCGCGACGCAGGTCGCGTGGTTCCGCCGAGTTCGATCTCCCCGGCCTCGTTCGTCTCCCGTCGGCCGAAGTTCTCGCTCTCGTCATCCAGAAGAACGCATCCGGACGGAGGAGCTTTCGTCGGCGCATCGGAAATCGGGAGGGGTCAGACGGCCGCCTGTGCCGGTTGGGCGAGTTGGCCGGTCAGAGCGATCGCGCGGTAGCTGTTGCCGCGCAGCCGCAGTCCAGGGTGCCTGTCCCGCAGGGCCGTGTCGACCCGATCCAGTCGTGCTCCGTGGCCCGTCTCGTATTGGGGGATCGCGGCGCGGACACGGGCGACGTGCAGCGGCCGCGCGGGCCCGCTGTATCCGGCGTAGCGCTCCAGGGTCGACGTCGCGCGCGCGATCAGGTCTGCGTCGCTGCGGTCGACGACGTCCGGGAAGCGTCGGCCGCCCATCATCACCCGGCACAGGAAGCGCCCCGTCGGGGCATGGTCCGGGAACACGTCCGAGCACGAGAGCCCGCCGAGGACATCCGATCCCTCGCCCGGCTCCAGGAGGAATCCGAAGCCCTGCATCGTGGCGGGCACCCCTGCGGCGTCGAGGTCGAGATAGACGCTGGCGAGAGACGCGTACGGGATCTGCGCGAGGTCCGCAGCGATCGCTGCATCGAGGTCCTCGAGCAGGCTCGCGGCCACGCGGGCCGGACACGCGAGGATCAGGTTCTGCGTCTCGAAGACCTGCCCGTCCGCGAGCGTGACGCGGTAGGCGTCACCGGCACACGAGATCCGGTCCGCGGGTGCACCGAGGCGCAGTCGGTCGCCGAGCGATCGTGCGAGACGGTCGGTGAGGGTCCTCATCCCATGCCGGAAGGACAGGAGGGCCGGGCGCTCCGGCCGCGGGGCGCCGCCGCGGGATGCCCGCGCGGCGCGGGCCCTCGCCTTCATTCCGGCGAAGACGCTGCCGTGCTCCCGCTCCGCGCGCGCGAGCATCGGGAAGGCGCTGGCCACTTCGAGGCGGTCGGCATCGCCCGCGAAGATGCCGGAGACCACCGCCTGGACGAGTGGAACCGCATGCCGGCCGAACCGCCGCCCGACGAAGGACGAGATCGACTCGGTCGGGTCCGGAGTCGTGCCCCGCGTCCGGCGGAACGGCTCGGTCAAGAGCCGCAACTTCGCCCCGAGCGGCAGCAGCGGCGTGCCGAGGAACGAGCCGGGCCCCGTAGGAACCGGGATGAGACGTCCACCTCGGCCGACGTGCCGCAGCTTGGCCGATGGGGCTGCCGGCACGACGTCATCCTCCATGCCGAGCGCCGCGAGAAGGGCTTCCAGCGTGTCACTCGGGCGCAGGGCCTGGGGGCCGAGCTCGAGCCGGAATCCGTCGACTTCGAGGGTGCGCACCCAGCCCCCGGGCTCGGCGTCGGCCTCGAGCACCACGACGCGGCGATCGGGCGCATCGCGCAGGGCCCAGAACGCCTCGGCAAGACCGGCCGGTCCCCCGCCGACCACGACGAGGTCCAAGCGCTCGGCCTTTCCGGAAGAGGGGGCACCCGTCGCCGTCGCCACGTCAGACCGTCCTCGAGAACATCGGTCGCTGCGCCGCGCGCTGCGCCTCGAGGTAGGCGTCGAACGGCATGGCCAGGTTGCGGACCAGCATCCGGCCGATCGGATGCACGGTGATCCCGTCGGCATCGATCTCGCACAGGCCATCCGCCGCCATCGGCTCGAGGGACCGAACCGCGTCACCATGGGTGGTGAGGAACGCGTCGCGGCCGCCGTGGTCGGCATAGCGGAGTCGGAACCGACACATCAGGTCGAGGATGATCCGACGCCGGGCATCGTCGTCGGCGGAGCGGCGCATCCCGCGGTGCACCGGGAGTTCGCCGCGCGCGATCGACGCCTCGTACTCGGGGAGGTCCTTGACGTTCTGGGCGAAGGCTCCGGCAACCTCGCTGATCGCCGTCGTGCCGAAGCTCAACATGTCCTCCGCGGGCGCGGTCGTGTAGCCCATGAAGTTCCGGTGCAGCGCCCCCTGGTCCGCGGCTCGGGCCAAGGCGTCGTCCGGTTTCGCGAAGTGGTCCATGCCGATCGCCGCGAAGCCTGCCTGCTCGAACTTCGACAGCGCGATCAGGTAGAGCGCCAGCTTGTCGCGGCCCACCGGGAGGGTTGCCTCGTCGATGACGCGCTGGTGCTTCTTGAGCCACGGCACATGGGCGTAGCCGTAGCAGGCGAGGCGGTCGGGGCCGAGCTCGAGGATCTCGTCGATGCTCGCCCCGAACGACTCCGGCGTCTGGTGGGGGAGGCCGTAGACGACGTCGAGGTTGACGGAGTCGAACCCGAGTTCCCGGGCCGCATCGATCAGATCCCGCGTCATCTCGACCGGCTGGACGCGGTGGATCGCCTCCTGGACCTTCGGATCGAGGTCCTGGACACCCATGCTGATCCGGTTGAAGCCAGCGCCGCGCAGCGCCTCGAGCTGGGCGCGCGACGTGACGCGCGGGTCGACCTCGATCGAGACCTCGGCGTCGGCGGCGAGCGGGAAGAGCGCGTTGAGGCCCTCGGAGAGTCGGACCAGGTCGTCCGGGTCGAGGAAGGTCGGTGTGCCGCCGCCCCAATGGTGTTGGAGCACCGGGCGGTCGGCATCGCCGAGGAGACGGCGCGCGAGCGAGGCCTCGGCGAGCACCGTGTCGACGTAGCGCGTGCCCTTCTCCTTGCGCTGCGTGATCTGGACGCTGCACCCGCAGTACCAGCACAGGCTCGTGCAGAACGGGATGTGCACGTAGATCGACAGCGGTGCTCCAGCATCCGCGGCGGCGCGGCGCAGGCTGTCGGCGTGAGCCGAGGGTCCGAAGTCCTCGCTCCAGGTCGGCGCCGTCGGGTAGCTCGTGTAGCGCGGCCCTGGTCGGTCGTACCGGGCGAGCAGCTCCTCCGGGACGTGGGGCGTCAGCATCGGTGGACCTCGTCGACGATGGCGGCGACGGCCGCCGGATCCGTCTGCGGCAAGATGCCGTGGCCAAGGTTGAAGATGTGTCGGCCCTCGCCGGCCTCGTCACAGACGCGGCGGACTTCGGCGCGCAGCGTGGCTTCGTCGGCGAACAGAGTGGTCGGGTCGAGGTTCCCCTGGACGACCATCTCGTGCGGCAGCCGCCGCCGGACCTCGCGCATCGGCAGTCTCCAGTCGACGGCGGTCACGTGCGCAGGAGCGGCGGCGAGCCGGTCGAGGTGCTGGGCCACACCGTTGCAGTAGTTGATCGCCACGGCGCCGGCATCCCGAGCCGCACGCAGCAGCGCGTCGGTGCGTGGTGCGGCCCTGCGTGCGTAGTCGTCGGCGGCGAGCACCGACGCCCAGGAATCGAAGACCTGGACCGCGTCGCAGCCCGCGCGGACGAGCGCGGCCACGAGCGGCTCGAGGCACGCGACGATGCGATCGAGGAGGGCGTCGAAGACCTTGGGTTGGGCGAACATCAGCCGCCGGGTCGCGTCCCAGTTCTTCGATCCCTGTCCCTCGACGAGGTAGCAGGCCATCGTGAACGGCGCACCGACGAAGCCGATCAGCGCCTTGTCGGCCGGCAGCTCGGCGCGCAGGAGCCGAACGGTGTCGAGCATCGGCGCGAGGTCGTGCTCGGGGTCGGGGATACGGAGGGCGCGCACGGCGTCCATCGAGTCCACGGTCTTGGCGAGTCGCGGGCCCGGGTCGTAGGTGAGGCCCACGCCCATCGGCTCGACCGGAATCAGGAGGTCCGTGAACAGGATGGCCGCGTCGAGGTCGTACCGGCGGAGCGGCTGCAGCGTGACCTCGGCCGCGTGCTCGGCAGCGTGGCACATCTCGAGGAACGAGACCTGCTGCCGCACGGCCCGGTATTCGGGCAGATAGCGTCCTGCCTGTCGCATGATCCAGAGCGGGCGGCGACTCGCGGTGCGTCCGCGGCACGTGGCGAGGAAGGGGGCGTTCGGATCGGCAGCGGTCATGACTCGGGGTCGAGGGTCAGTCGGAAGCCGACCCCTCGGACGGTGTGCAGGTGGCGTGGGTGGCGGGTGTCGGTTTCGAGGGCGCGGCGGAGCGCGAGCACGAGGTTGTCCAGGGTCCGGGTCGCCGCGATGGCCGAGCTGCCGTACACGTGGTCGAGGATCTCCTTGCGTGAGACCACTTCTCCCGGACGAAAGGTCAGGAGGCGCAGGAGTTTCACCTCGGAGTCACTGAGGCGCCGACGCGAGCCGTCGGGGATCTGGATCTCGTGGGCCCGGAAGTCGATCTGGGCCGTGCCGACCTCCACCACGTCCGCGCCCGCCGGGGTCGGAGCGGCACGGCGGAGCAGCGCGCGCACCCGGAGCAGCAGTTCGCGGAGGTTGAACGGCTTGGTCAGGTAGTCGTCGGCGCGGAGCTCGAGGCCCCGGATGCGGTCGTCGTCGGCCTGGCGGGCCGACAGGATCAAGACCGGGGTCTCGTCGCCCCGGGATCGCATCTGCCGCAGGACTTCGAAGCCGTCGACGAACGGCAGCATGATGTCCAGGATCACGACGTCGATGCCGCCGCGTTCCAGGCGGTCCAGCGCCGATCGCCCGTCGCGCACCAGCTCCGCGAACATCCCGTCGGCGACGAGGTTGTCGACGACCATCTCGCCGAGTGGGGATTCGTCTTCGACGACGAGGCACCAGCGCGTCATGCCGGCCCCTCCGCGAGCGGGAGACGCAGCGTGAAGCATGCGCCCTTGCCCGGCCCATCGCTGCGGACGGAGACCGAGCCGCCGTGGGACTGCACCAGCTCCCGGACGAGCGCCAGACCGAGTCCCGTGCCGCCGAGGTGTTCCGATTCGGTTCCCCTCTCGAAGCGCCCGAAGATCCGCTCGACGTCGGCCGCCGCGATGCCGCGGCCGTTGTCGGCCACCGACAGCACGGCGTCCGTGTCCTCGGCCAGCAGCCGGATCTCGATGCGGCCGCCGGGTGGCG
Organism: Planctomycetota bacterium; assembly: GCA_041164325.1. Taxonomy (GTDB): domain Bacteria; phylum Planctomycetota; class UBA1135; order UBA1135; family UBA2386; genus JAQCBR01. The sequence goes on from JBEAPQ010000327.1 coordinate 4,986, forward strand.
TGTACTTGACCGCGTTGTCGAGCAGGTTGTGGAGCACGATGCGGATCGCGGCGGGGTCCCGTCGCACCGGGCAGCACGCGAGTCCGTCGGCTTGGGTCTCGAGCTCCGCGGCCGCGCAGCGCTCGCGGAACGCGTCGACCGCATGCCGCACGTCTTCGGCGAGATCCTCGACGTGCCGCGGACGCGCGCCGCCCGCCTCGAGACCGGCCGCGGTCAGGATGTTGGTCAATCCCCTCTCGAGGCGGTCGAGTTCTCGGACCATGCCACGCAGGTAGTCGGCACGACGCGGCTCGGGGAGTGTTCCCTGCTCCAGGGACTCGAGGCCGAGGCGGACCGTCGTCAGCGGCGTCTTCAGCTCGTGCGTGGCGCCGGCGAGGAATCGCTGCTGGTTGTCGCGCATCCGGCGCTCGCGCAGCAGCGCCGTGTAGAAGAACACCACCCCGACCAGGACCAGCAGTCCGAGCGCAGCTCCCTCCGACGCGAACATCGCGCGGCGTCGTCGAGCCGTCTCGGCGAGCTCTCCAGGGTAGGTCGCCTCCAGGGCGCGCAGTGCGGCTGGGATCTCGCCGGCATCGAGGTGTGCGGCCACGGTCTCCAACCGGTCCGCCTCACGGACCTGGAACGTGATCCACCACCCGATCTGGGTCAGGCAGACCAGCACGACGAGGCCGAAGACCAGCGACGTGTGCTTGCGCATGGAAGGTGGGGGACCGCAGGAGAGAGCCGCGCCGGACTCAGGACGCGAACGTGTCGGCGAGCGCGCGTTCGAAGATCCCGAGCGCGTGATCCACATCGGCGATCGTGTGGGCGGCGGACAGGAAGCCGACCTCGTAGGCCGAGGGTGCGAGATACACCTGATCGCGGATGCACGACGAGAAGAAGCGGCGGTAGAGGTCCGCCGCATCCGGTGCGATGGCCGAGTCCGTCCGCGGCGCTGTCCGGTCGCCGAAAGCGAACCAGAACAGCGAACCCTGCCGGACGAAGGCCACGCGCCAGTCGGGGTTCCGCTCGATCATCGCCTGGGCACCACGCTCGAGGTGGGCACCCAGCGCTTCGAGCTTCGCGTGGACGTCGTCGCGCTCCAGCACCTGGAGCGTGCGGTGGCCGGCCGCCATGGCGATCGGGTTCCCGGACAGGGTCCCGGCCTGGTAGACCGGACCGAGAGGGGCCAGGCGGTCGAACAGCCGGGCCGCACCCGCGAACGCGCCGCACGGCATCCCTCCGCCGACGATCTTGCCGAACGTCACGAGGTCGGGGGTGATGCCGTAGAGGGCTGCGGCACCGCCGAGCCCGACGCGGAAACCGGAGATGACCTCGTCCCAGATCGTCACGACACCGTGCCGGGCCGCGAGGTCGTGGAGGTGGCGGAGCCACGCGGGGCGCTGCAGCAACAAGCCGTTGTTGGCAGGGATCGGCTCCAGGATCACGGCGGCCGTCTCGTCGCCGTGTGCCGCGAAGAACGCGTCCAGCGCAGCTTCGTCGTCCAGCGGCAGGACCGACGTCCAGCGCGCGACGTCCGCAGGCACGCCTGCGGACGACGGCTCGCCGAGCGTGATCGCGCCGCTGCCTGCAGCGACCAGCAGGCCGTCACTGTGGCCGTGGTAGCAGCCGGAGAACTTCAGGATCCGATCCCGGCCCGTCGCACCGCGGGCGAGTCGCAGGGCGGACATCGTGGCCTCGGTTCCGGACGACGTGAACCGGACGCGCTCGATCCCCGGGTAGTGGTGGGCGATGCGCTCCGCGAGTTCGACCTCGCCGATGTGGGGTGCGCCGAACGTCAGTCCGCGGCTGGCGGCATCCTGGACGGCGGACAGGATCTCGGGGTGGGCATGACCCAGGATCAACGGACCCCACGACTGGACGAAGTCGAGGTAGCGGACCCCGTTCTCGTCGACGAACGTCGCGCCCTCGGCCTTGCGGACGAACAGCGGTGTGCCGCCGACGGCGCGGAATGCGCGGACGGGTGAGGAGACTCCGCCCGGCAGCGCGGCCTGGGCGCGGGCGAAGAGCTCGGCGTTCCTGCAGGTCGTCGTGCTGGCTTCGGACTGGGTCGTGGTCATCGTGCGATGCTCGGGCGGGGTTCGGGTCTCGGTCAAGATGCGGGTTCGTCAGGTTCGGCGGGAAGGCGCGCCGCGACGGCCTCGAAGACGCTCTCCGGCGTGGGGGCCGATGCGACGCCGTGCGGCAGTCCGTGGCTCTGCAGTGCGGCTCCGGTGGTCGTTCCGATGGCGACGAGGGCCCGGTGCTCGGGCGTGCCGAGCCGGACCATGGCGTCGGCCGAGGACGGGCTCGTGACGACGAGCGCATCGCAGCGATCCACGGGCCATTCCAGGCCGTCGAGGGGTTCGACGCGGTAGACCGGCAGGGCGCGGACCACAAACCCGAGTTCCGCAGCGCGCGCCTCGAAGTCGGGATGCCGTTGCGCTGCACAGGGAAAGCAGATCCTGGCGCTGGTCGGGAGCCCCTTGGCAGCGAGGAGATCTGCGAGCGCGTGGCCGCCCGCGTCGTCCCCAGCCGGAGCGAGGACGTCGAGCCCGAACGCGCGCGCCGCGTCTGCCGTCGCGGGCCCGCCAGCGAACGCCGTGCGGCCTCGGAGGTCGATCTCTGCGTAGGCCGCTTCCTCGACGAGGCGATCCACGGCGCGGGCAGATGTGAAGGCCAGCACCGAGTCGTCTCCGAGTGCGCTTCGGACCTCGGATGCGGTCACCTGGACCGGAAGGACTTCGGTCACGGCGACGGTCTCGACCGTCGCGCCTGCGACGGCGAGCGGCGCCGCGAGTCGGCTATCGCCTCCGGAAGGCCGGACGACGAGGACCGTCCGGCCGCGGAGCGGCTCGGACACGAGCGGCATCAGCGCGTCGACCGCGGTGGCGACGAGGCCGTCGAGGTCCGTACCTGCGCCGTCGTGGAACACGCCGAGCGCGGGACGACCGCTTCGTCCGTAGAGCGCCGCGCGCAGGTGGAAGGTGCCGTCGCGCTCGGCGCGCACGCGGACGCCCAGCGGCATCGAGCACCCACCGCCGAGTCCACGGAGCACGGCGCGCTCCGCGTGCGCGCAGCGGGCCGACACCGGATCGTGGATGGAGTCGAGGAGCGTCTGGATCCGCGCGTCGTCGCGGCGGCACTGCACGCCGAGCGCGCCCTGGCCCGGCGCCTGCACGAAGCGATCGCCGGGCAGCGCGATCCGCCGCAGGCCGCCGAGGTCCAACCCCAGCCGATCGAGGCCGGCTGCCGCCAGGATCACACCGGCGTAGTCGCCGCGGCGGACCTTGTCGACGCGTGTCGGGACGTTGCCGCGCAGATCGCGGATGTCGAGGTCGGGACGCAGCGAACGCACCGCGATCGCGCGGCGCGGCGATGAGGTGCCGACGACGACGCCGTGGCAGAGCGGGATGCTGCCGCCTTCCGGGTCTTCGTGCTGCGGGTCGTAGACCAGCACGTCTCCTGAGTCGGCGCGCGGTGGGACAGCGCCCACAATGAGTCCGTCAGGGTCCTCGACGGGCAGATCCTTCAGGGAGTGGATCGCGATGTCGATCCGGCCCTCGCGCAGCGCCTCTTCCAGTTCGGCCGTGAAGAGTCCCTTGCCCCCGATCTCGGGCAGCGGCTTGTCGAGGATCGCGTCGCCGCGCGTGCGGATGATCTCGAGCCGGAAGTCCTCGCCGGTGCGCGCGCGGATGAGCTCGGCCGTGGCCTTCGACTGTGTGAGTGCGAGGTCACTCCCGCGGGTTCCGACGACGAACATGGGGCTCGGGGGATGGAGCTGGATCAGGAGCGCGCGAGCTGGCGCAGGTCCTTGAGGTGGAAGTGGGCGTTCCGCTTGGCGGTCTTGAGGACCAGCTGCCGGATAGCCTCCTGTTCCGTCTCGCCCAGGTGGGCGAGCGGGCCGCGCAGCGCCCGCTGGAGTTCCTCCTGCGCGCTCTCGACGTGGAGATCCACGACGCGCCCGAGATCGGCGCCGGGGTTCGCGACCTGTCCCCAGATGCACTCGGCCTGCGCCGTGACCTGGGACCTGCCGAGGGCGGCGACTTCTTCGAGGCGTGCGGCTTCGTCCGCGAGCAGGGCACCCAGTGCGTCGAGGTCGACGACTTCGAGGTCTTCCACGGCGCGTACGCTCGGATCGAGGACCGACGGCTGGGAGACGTCCACCACGCGGCGGAGTCGCTTCGGGCAGCGATCGGCGGTCAGCAGCGGTCGATCGCTGTGCACCGCGAACAGGATGCCGTCCACCTCCGGAGGCTGGCGCAGGAATTCGTCGAGGGAAAGTGCGCGACCGCCGTGGTGGCGCGCCAGCGCCTCGGCCTTGTCGAGGGTGCGGTTCACGATCCACACGTCGGCAACGCCGCGCCGGCGCAGCACGTCGAGCGCGAGCCGCGCCGTCTCGCCGGCGCCGACGACCATCAGCGTGGGGCCGGCCTGGACGAGCACGTCGGCGGCGACGGCGCCCACCGAACGATCGACCCGCGTCAGTCCGGTGCGGCGACGCAGGTCGCGCGCCGCCGCCATGACCCGCGTGCGGAGCATGTGCAGCGCACGCGACATCAGGCCGAGCTCCTCGCTCAGCGTGAACGAGCGGCTGAGCTGCCCGAGGATCTGCTCCTCGCCGAGGACCATCGATTCGAGGCCGGTTGCCACCGACAACAGGTGGCGGACGCAGTCCTGCCCGTGCAGCTGCCGCAGCGGCAGGTCGCCCACGTCGCCGAACACGGTGCGCGCGACGTCGTCCGGCGACACGAGGCTGTCGTGTTCGGACGGCAGGTCGAGGAGGACCTCGACCCGGTTGCAGGTCGACAGCAGGAAGCCGCCGAGGATGCGTCCGCTGGCCCGGAGCTCGACGAGCCGGGTCCGGATGCGCTCCGAGTCCTGGGAGAGATCCCGAAGCCGCGAGGGGGGAACACGCGAGAAGTCGCTACCGATCAGCGTCAGCCGTGTCATGGCGAGGGACATTCCAGCGATCGGCCCACGGTCGAGTGTCATCGAACTGTCATTCCCGGCCGAAAAAAGAAGCCGGAAGTGCAGTGTTTGCAGATGCTTCGGTCATTCTTGAGACCGCGTCGCGAAGGGCGTCCGTCCAACGCGCTCGGCCGGGATTCCTTTCACAGGGGCTCGGTCGAGAGCGGATTTCCGTGCGTGGTCGCCTTGTCCGCGGCGGCGGGAGCGCGGACCCTCGGGGGATGCGCTCCCCGCGGCTCGCCCCGCTCCTGTTCTCTCTCGTGGCCGTTGGGCCTGTCGTCGCCCAGGCTGTCGATCCCGTCCTCGCATCCCGCTTCGCGGGACTGGCCCTGGCCTGCGTCCATCGGCCCTACCCGAACAAGATCGCGCACGTGCTGCAGCGCGACGAGGACGCGTTGCCTCCCGCCCGGCTGACGCCCGCGTTCTACGGGTGCTTCGACTGGCACAGCGCGGTGCACGGACACTGGCTGCTCGTGCGGCTGCTTCGCACCGCCGACGATGCCAGCTGGAAGCCGTCCGCTCGCGCCGCGCTCGACCGGTCACTGACGGTCGAGAACCTGCTCGCCGAGGTCGCCTACCTCGAGGGGGAGGGGCGGGCGTCGTGGGAGCGTCCCTACGGTCTCGCGTGGCTGCTCCAGCTCGCCGTCGAACTCCACGAGTTCGACGACCCGGACGCCCGCCGCTGGGCGCGGGCGATCGAGCCGCTCGAGGACGCGGTCGCGCGACGACTCGCTGCGTGGCTCCCCAAACTGTCGCACGCCAACCGCACGGGGGAACACTCGCAGACCGCGTTCGCGTTCGGCCTGATGCTCGATTGGGCCCGCGCGCGGGGTCAGGACGCTTTCGCCGACCTCG
>JBEAPQ010000328.1:0-11861 GCA_041164325.1 Planctomycetota bacterium
AGGAGGCGCAACAGCGTCGGGGTCCGCCGCACCACCCGTCCCCACCGCAGCGGCTGGACGGGGGGACCGTCCGTTCCCCCGCCGCCGATCGAGTCGGTCACGAGGCGCGTCGGCAGTCCGAGGATGCGCACCGTGTCGTTCAGCAACCCGAGGTTGATCCGCGGTCGGCCGGCGAAGACCTCGACGAACAGGCGACGGGCCGGAAGAGCCGCGTCGTGACGGCGGTACCAGCCGTACAGACGCCCGGAGGCTTCGGCCAGGACCGACGTCATCGCGACCGACGGCAGCTCCGGGAGGATCTCGCGATGGTTGGCGACGGTGAACCACTCGTCCCGGAGCGGCGCGGCCGTGATGGGACGAACCTGGACGAGGTGCACGCGCTGACCGTCGTCCGCCCACTCGACGTCGAGATCCGCAGCCCCGAAGACGCGACGCACCCGCCGGAGCAGGAGCTGCACGCGGAGCTTCACCGGGTCCGTGGAACGCGGCCCGCCCAGGAGGTCCTCGGGACGGAGCTTCGGGAGTTCCCAGACGTCGCCCGCGATCCGGCCGGCCAGGAGGCCGTCGGCCAGGCCGGCGATCGAGTCCACGAGGTCGTCTTCGTGGTCCGTCTCGGTGAACGCCACGCCCGCCCGGACGGCTTCGATCTGACGCTGCACCAGCACATCGGCCCGTCCCACGTCGCGGGACGCGGCGCTGGCGCGAACCTCCTCGATCGCCTGCGCAACCGCGCCGGGCTCCCGGGGATCGACGCCCAGGACCGACAGGAACGCACCCGCGTTCGATGTCGCTCGACCGTCCTCGACGGCGAACGCCGAGCGCACCGCGATCCGGCACGACGTCCCGCGGCGCGGAGGCACGCCGACCGATGCGGGTCCGAACGCGACGTGCAGCGCGCGGGCTGCGGCCGCCGGATCGTCGCCCAGCTCCACGAGGTAGCCCTCGGGAACCGGCAGCCCTGCGCGGGCGGCGCGGTCCAACCAAGCGGCCTTCGGACCGACATCCGACGGCCACCTTCCGCTGCCGACCCGGTGGATCACGAGTCCTCCGCCGGGCTCCCGGACGGCGCGAGCAGGTGCGACACGCAGTCGGCGACGACCGAGGCGTAGTCCGCGGGCGCTTCGAGCATCGGGAAGTGCCCCCAGGCCTCGACGGTGCGCAGCTCCGCCCGCGGGAGCGGGCCTTGGAACGCCTCGGCGTGCGACGGCGCCAGGACCCGTTCCCCGAGACCCCACAGCAGGACCGCCGGCACCGGGACGGGGCGCAGGCTGTCGAACCACCTCGCGTCGATCAGGTCGAACACATGCCCGAACGCCGAGCACCGCCGGTAGTCCGCGAAGAACCGCGCCTCCACGTCGGCGGGCAACGCGTCCGGATCGACGAAGAGCCGACCGCGAAGCCACGGTCGGGTGAGCCGGGAGGACACCACCCACTGGGCCAGCCGTCGGACCAGCCGCGGCCGCATGAGCCGCGGAAAGCGACGCTTGTCCAGGTGGGCTCCGACCGGAGCATGCAGCACGACGCCATCGACGAGGTCCGGGTCCTGCTGGAGGGCAGCCAGTGCGAACGATCCCCCGATCCCATGCCCGAGGAGGACACGCGGCCTCGGACAGCGGCGCACGATCTCGACGACCTCACGCGCGTAGTCGGGCATGCCGAGACCCGCGACCACCTCGCCGCCCCTGGCTCCGAAGCCCGGGAGTTCCGGCAGCTTCACGACGAGATCTGCAGGCCAATGCCCGGCGAGGCGCTCGAAGCGGGCGGCACCGCCGCCGTTGCCGTGCAGCACGACCAGCGTGCACGCCGGCACGGGTGGAGATGGGGTCGCGCTCACCGGGGCGGGTTCGGCTGCAGGGCAAGCCCGGATGCGAGGCCCGGCGTCCGTCGTCGCTGGGCGGATTTCTGAGGCAGGGACTGGCGGACTCTTTGCGATCCGGGGGTCTACGTCCCATCCTCACGGCTTGCCCGCGGCGCGTCGGAGCGTCGCTGTTCCGACTCCTCGACCCCCGAAACCCCCCAAGCTATCGAGATGGCATTCACTCTCCCCGAGCTCCCGTACGCGAAGGACGCGCTCGCACCCCACATCTCCGCCGAGACGCTCGAGTTCCATCACGGCAAGCACCACAACGCCTACGTGACGAACTTGAACAAGCTCATCGAGGGCACCGAGTTCGCGGACATGAGCCTCGAGGACATCGTCCGGAAGTCTTCGGGTGGGATGTTCAACAACGCCGCCCAGGTCTGGAACCACACGTTCTACTGGAACTCGATGGCCCCTGGTGCGGGCGGCGCCCCGACCGGCGCGATCGCGGATGCGATCCAAGCCCAGTGGGGTTCGTTCGACGCGTTCAAGGCGGAGTTCACCCAGTGTGCGGCGACGACGTTCGGCAGCGGCTGGGCCTGGCTCGTCAAGCACGCCGACGGCAAGCTCGCGATCGAGTCGACGTCGAACGCCGGCACGCCGCTGACCGATCCCTCCAAGACGCCGATCCTGACCTGCGACGTCTGGGAACACGCCTACTACGTGGACTACCGCAACGCCCGCCCGACCTACCTCGAGCACTGGTGGTCGCTGGTCAACTGGGACTTCGCGAACGCCAACTACTGACGCGGCAGGCGACCGGGAGCGCGCCTCGCTCCTCGGCCGGCCACCCGACAACGCGACACGCAGCGCAGACCTCTCCGGTCGGCACTGCGTGTTCTTCGTAACGGAGCGCTCGTCGCAGCGGCACTCCGGAGCGGCGCCCCACGCACCAAGGCCCGATGCGCGGACCGTGTGTGGAGCGACCGCGTCACGCGCGGATCAGCGATCGCCCGGCTCGGCCACCGACTCCGACGGAGCCTGCCAGCCGTAGCGCTGCTTGATCGCATCGAGCGTGAACGACTGGCCGAGAGCCGTCACGCGGCGCATCCCGGCTTCGGCCGCCCGCGCCTGCAGCAGCTGGCGACGGGTGATCGATGCAAGATCGCCCTTCTGCACGTCGGTGATGACGGCCAGGTGACGGGCGCGGCCCGTGAAGTCCTGGAGCAGGTCCGTCGCCTCACCCTTGTCGAGGTTCGACGTGTCTCCGCTCCAGAAGACGTAGCGGATCGGCTTGGGGAAGCTCTCGCGCGGCGTGCCGGTACGGGACAGGTCCCGCTTGAAGGGACCGAAGCTCGCCACCGCGAAGCCGTTGGCCGTGGCCGCCTCGGCGAGCACCTCGCCGTACTTGGCCTTCGCGATGTCCGCGATCTCGTCGTCCGCCGTCTTCTGCTCGGCTTCCGTGATCTCGGTGCGCTTCGCGTCCGCGCCCGCGAGCTCGGCTTCGAGCTTCGCGACGCGATCCGAAGCCGCCTTGTAGACGCGGCGGTTCGGGTCACTGCCGCCAAGGCCCTCGAGGGTCTTCCGGGCCTCTTCGAGACTCGTCTCGACGCCCGTCCGCCACTCGCCGAACTCCTTCTCGACGCGCTCGTCGCGGGCGGTCTCGACCTTCTGCACCTCTTCGGTGGCGCGCGCCAGCGCGAGGTCCTTGATCGCCTTCTCGAACGCGTCGGAGCGTTCCTGGGCCAGGTCTTCGGCGCGCTTCCGGAAGTAGTCGGCGCGGACCTTGTCACGGATCTCGTCGAGAGGACGCAGCGGGGTGAGGTCAGCAGCCACGAGGCGCGTGTGGAACACGGCCGAGGGCGAGCGCTGGACCTGCGTCGACAGCGGCTGCGATTCGGTCACCGTGATCACCCCCTTCCAGGGTGCGATCGGAGCGAGTTCACCGATCTTGGCGGCGGACAGCAGCTCCTCACCGGTGTCCAGCACGCCCACGCCCGCGCGACCGGCCGCGAGCTCTTCGAAAGCAGCCTTCGCATCGAAGTCCTTGCGGATCGTCACGAGAGCCTCCTCGGCGGCCGTCACGGCCGCCTTGGCCGCCGTGATCGCCTCGTCGGCAGCGGCCAGGGCCGCCTTCTCGTCCTCGGTGGCGTCGGCTGCTTCGCCGCGTTCCGCCGCGGCTCCGCGAGCCGTCTGCTTCTCTTCGACGGCCACCTGGGCCGCCTCGATGGCCTCGTTGCCGGCCGTCTGCGCCGCACGGAAGCGCTCGCCGACCTGGTCCCAGATCTTGCGGAGGACTGCCTCGGCGGCGAGGCGCTTGCGGATCGATGCCTTCAGAGCATCGTCGAGCGCCAGGTAGTCGTCCTCCGGCTTCTCTTCGACGACATCCTGGTCGGCGTCGGTCGGCTCTTCGTCCTTCTTGGGGTCGCCTTCTTCCTGCTTGTCCTCGCTCTTCTCCTCCTTGGGCTTCAGGAAGAGCGCCGCGCGGTTCATCACGTAGAAGTTGTCGACCTCGTCGTCGCTGAACTCCTTGTCCCCGAGCTCGGCCGCGAAAGCGGCCGGATCGAAGGCCGCGAGCTCCGCATAGGCGAGCTGCAGGCGGTAGAGCGGGTCACCGAGGTAGCCGCGCGAACGGCGATCGAAGTCCTCGAGGTCCGTGACCCACGCCGTCAGCGTCTCGTCGGCGAGTTCCTCGGACTCCAGCTCCTTCTGCAGCGCTTCCTCGTCGAGCGTCGCGATGTCGAGCATCAGGAACTCCTGGTCGCGCACCAGCTGCTCGGCGAGCGACGCGTCGGTCACGTCCGCCGCGAGGGCCTGGAGGCGCAGGAACGTGCCCATGCGCAGGGACTCACCGATCAGCTTCTGCAGCTCACCGACCGACGTCAGTCGCGCGATGCGCGCGAGGTCGAGCGCCGACTCGGCGGCGGGGACGATGTCGACGGCCTGCTGGATCGCACGGCCCACCTCGTCTTCCGAGATCTCGATCCCGTAGTGGATCGCCAGCCGGCGGACCGCTGCGTAGATCTCGCGACGGTTGCTGTCCTCGTCCTCGGGGACGAAGTTCGGCATGACGATCGTCGGCAGGAACCTCTGCAGCATCGCGACCTGCGAGCCGATCCCGAGGTCCTCCACGGTCACGTCGACGACCTTGTCGCCGATCCGCATCGTGGGGTTCGGAAGCTGCTTGCGGAACAGGCTGTCGAAGAAGCCCAGGATCGGCGCGGAGATCGAGAACGACACCAGGGCGAAGATGCCCGCGGTGTAGAGGATCACGCGCTGGTACTTGCGGAAGAAGTCCATCTGGTTGGCCGTACGGTCTGCGCGCCGTCTGGGCTGCGACTGACCGACGGAAGCTAGGTAAGGCCGAACAACTTAGCGAAAAACCGGGGCCGATCGAGAGCGAGGCACCGCCGGCCCGACACGGACGGTTCAACCGCGCCATGACTCCAGCGGAGCCTGCGGTTCCGGGCGCACGGGAAAAGGCGACTCTCCTCTATCGAAGCAGAGCCCCCTCGCCCTTCAGCTGGCCTCGGGGAGGTCCGACAGCCGGACCACCTCATCGGCCAGGAGCAGCGGGATGCCGTCCACGACGGGATAGACGAACCTCTCGCCGATCGGCCGGAGGGCAGCTTCCATCGGCTCCTGGAGGACGTCCCCGACGGCGCTGCGGAGCTCTCCAGCCGCGATCCGACGGTTGAGGTCCGCGAGCTCCTCGCCCCCCAGCAATTCCAGGGGCTGGCCCGTCTCCGGGCAGCGCAGCTTCTGGTGGAAGTCGGGGTCGAGCGTCATCGAAGGAACTTGGGGGTTGGGGTTGAGGGCGCCAGGATTCGAACCTGGGACCATCGGATTAAAAATCCGGTGCTCTACCGACTGAGCTACGCCCCCGAATCGGGCCGGACCGAGCGACGCACGCGTCAGTCGGTCATGACCTCCTTGGTCTTGTTGGCGAGGATCTCGTCGATCCGCTTCTCGTGCTCCTTCAGGCTCTCCTGCACGCCGTCCTTGAGTTCGCGCAGGAAGTCCTCGGTCGTCTCGTGGGCTGCGAAGGCCTGGTCGCCCGCCTTGTTGGCGTCACGGCGCTCGTTGCGCAGCGCGACGCGCGTCTGCTCGGCGTACTCCTTGACCTTGGCGACCAGCTTCTTGCGCTGCTCCTCGGAGAGCGGCGGCATCGTCAGGCGGATCAGCTTCCCGTCGTTCGACGGGGTCAGCCCGATGTCCGACATCAGGATGGCCTTCTCGATGTCCTTCATGATCGACACGTCGAACGGCTTGACCGCCAGCTGACGTGGCTCCGGCACCGAGATGTGCGCCAGCTGGTTGAGAGGCGACATCGTGCCGTAGGCGGACACGCGCAGGTTGTCGATCAGGGCGGGCGAAGCGCGGCCCGTGCGGATGCCCGACAGGACTTCCCGGAGATGCTGGATCGACTTGTCGGCCCGATCGTTGAAGTCCTCGAGGATGAGTTGCGTCGTGTCGTCCATCGTTCGCGTTCCGTTTCGATGAGGCCCGCCGGCGCGTCAGCCGGCGCGTTCCACGCTGGTTGTCCGGCAACGGCTCACGCCGCTGCGATGCATCGGCGAGGGCGCTAGTCGTCGTCGCCCACGACCCACGTGCCGATCGGCTCACCCTTGACGGCACGCTCCATGTTCCCGGTCTCGAACATGTCGAACACCATGATCGGCATGTCGTTTTCCATGCAGAGCGTGAAGGCCGTCCGATCCATGACGCGGAGATCGCGCTCGAGGGCGACCCGGAAGGTCGTGCGCTCGATGCGCTCCGCAGTCGGGTCGAGCTTGGGATCTGCGGTGTAGACCCCGTCGACCTTCGTCGCCTTCAGCACAGCGTCGACGCCCAGCTCGGTCGCACGGAGCGCAGCGGCCGTGTCGGTCGTGAAGTATGGGTTGCCCGTCCCGGCCGCGAGGATCACGACCCGTCCCCTCTCGAGGTGACGGATCGCGCGGCGGCGGATGTAGGGCTCCATCACCTCGTTGATCTCGACCGCGGACATCGCCCGCGTCTCGACCCCGGCGCGCTCCAGCGCGTCCTGCAGGGCCAACGAGTTGATCGCCGTCGCCAGCATCCCCATCTGGTCCGCGGTGGACCGGTTGGTGCCCTGCTTGGCGAAGGCCGCACCGCGCAGGAGGTTGCCCCCGCCCACGACGATGGCGACCTGGACACCGATGCGGCAGACCCGCGCCACCTGGTCAGCGATGCCCGCGACGACCGCGGGGTCCACGCCGTGTTCGCCGGGCCGCGCGAGGCTCTCCCCGCTCAGCTTCAGCAGGACGCGATGCAGACGGCTCGGGACGCCAGCCACCGGCTCAGGCCCCCAGCTCGAAGAGCGCGAAGCGGCGAATGCTGATGTTCTCGCCAATCTTGCCCGCGAGCTCCTTCTGGACCTCGCCGACGGTCTTCTTCGCACCTTCGTCCTTCACCCAGACCTGCTCGAGCAGGCACTTCTCGGCGAAGAACTTCTGCATGCGGCCGTCGACCGCCTTCTGGACGACTTCGTCGGGACGACCGGCCATCTGCTCGGCGGCCTGCTCGACGAGGAACGTGCGCTCCTTCTCGATCGCCGCGGCGTCGACGTCTTCCTGCGACAGGTAGGCAGGGCGCATCGCAGCCACGTGCAGGCAGGCCGTCCGACCGAACTCCTGGAACTCCTCGTTCCGAGCCACGAAGTCGGTCTCGCAGCCGATCTCGACCAGCACACCAACCTTGCCGTTGTGGTGGACGTAGCTGAAGACCTGGCCTTCGGTCGCGTCGCGACCGCCGCGGGCGTCCGCGGCCTGGAGACCCTTCTTGCGAAGGATATCGGTGGCCTTCTCTTCGTTGCCGCTCGCTTCGATCAGCGCGGCCTTGCAGTCCATCATCGGGGCGCCGGTCTTCTTCCGGAGCGCCATCACGGTCTTGGCGTCGATCTCAACCATTTCTGCCTCACTGGGGTTCTGGAATGCCAATCAGCCGATGGCCCTGGGGAGGGGTCCGCCCTCGGGCAGGTCGGCGCTGCGTTCGGTTCCGCGGCGCAGCTCCGCGGGTCCCGCGAGGTGCGGGACAGTCGATGTGCGTTGGGCAGTCAGCACCAGCGCCTTGCTGGAACCGGTTCCCACAGGAACGCAACCGCCCGGGGGTAGGGCGCCGCAGCCGCGGCGCACCGACCGTGCCTCGCTCCGTGTCCCGATCCCGAGGCCCTGGGGCCCACCGGGATGCTCGGGCACGGACCCGAGGCCTGGGCTCACTCGGCCGGCTTCTCGGGAGCCGGCGCGTCCGCGACCGGAGCCGCCGGCGCTTCCGTGACCGGAGCTTCCGCAACCGGGGCCTCTGCTGCCGGCGCTTCTGCTGCCGGAGCCGGAGCAGCAGGAGCCGCTGCCTCGGACTCGCCACCGATCGACACCGAGTCGGCATGACCACCCGCACGGTCCGCGAAGCGACCTCCGGCCTTCCGGCCGAGACGCCCCACACCCGCATCCGGGGTGGGCCGACGGCCACCGCGGCCGCCGCCGCCGCCGCCTCCACGACCACCACGGTCACCACCGCCCGGACGGTCGCCCGGCTGGTTGCGGCGACCCTGGACGTCGCGGGCACGCGGATCTTCTGCAGCGGAGCGCTGGGCGTCCATCGCAGCACGCTCGTCGAGGTTGGCCCGCCCTTCGATCACCGCCTCCGCGAGGCGCGACAGCAGGAGCTGGACCGAGCTGACCGCGTCGTCGTTGCCCGGGATCACGATGTCGGCCAGCGACGGATCGCAGTCGGTATCGAGGATCGCGATGACCGGCACGTTCATCCGCTGGGCCTCACGCATCGCGATCTCTTCGCGACGGGGGTCGACGACGACCATGGCACCCGGCATCCCGTGCAGCGTCCGAAGACCCTCGAGGTTGCGCTGGATCTTGCGCATCTCGCGGCGAAGCATCGCCTGGGCCTTCTTCTTGTGGCGCTCCATCGTGCCGTCGGCCTCCATGGCCTCCAGCTCTTCGAGCCGACCGAGCTGCTCGCGGACGGTGCTGAAGTTGGTCAGCGAGCCACCGATCCAACGCTCGGTGATGGCCGGCATCCCGCAGCGCTGGGCCTCGGATTCGACCGCCGTGCGGATTTGCCGCTTGGTGCCGACGAACAGCACCTGGACACCGCTCGAGGCGAGCTGACGCAGGAAGTGCGTCGCCTGGAAGAGTCCGCGGATCGTCTGCTTGAGGTCGATCAGGTGGACGTTGTGGCGCTTCCCGTGGATGAAAGGCTTCATCTTCGGGTTCCAACGGCGGGCCTGGTGCCCGAAGTGGACGCCGGCGTCGATGAGCTCCTGGACGTTGACGACAGGCACGATGGCTCGATCCTCTGACTCGTGACGGAATGCGCGGGGCTGAAAAAGGGGCCGGGAGTGTAGAGATGCCCCCCGCGAGTGCAAGGGTCATCCCTGCCAGAGACCGACGGAATCGGACCAGAGTCCGAAACTTCTGCTCCGGATCGGTCTCTCCCCGGTGTCCCGCGCTGGGACCGGGACGTGGACGGGCCGACCCCGCAGAGGCTACGATCTCGCCGGACCTGCACCAGGCCCATCCTTCCGTTCCCCGCCTCCGTTTGCGCCCCACCGAATCCAGCATGTCGGCCTCCTCTGCCGCCCAGAACCCGACCGGGGACGACGGTCGGGGAGCTGCCCACGCCGACGGACCGACCCGGGTGCTGCTTCTGAACCACCGGCGGGAGCCGCTCCAGCCGATCGTGCAGGCCCTCCGCCGCGCCGGCCATCGAGCGACGGAGGCGCGCTCGCTCGGAGAGAGCCAACGAGCGCTGGACGAAGCCCAGCCCCACGTGCTGATCCTCAATCCGGTCGTCGTCAAGTCCGGCGGCGTCGAACTCAGCCTCGCCGAACAACAGCAGTCGGTCCGCCAGCCCGTCCCGGTCCTCCTCTTGGTCGACGACCTCTACGCTCTCGAGGCAACCCAGGACCTGAAGGTCCCGATCCGGGACTTCGTGCTGAAGCCCGCATCCCCGGACGAGGTGGTGCTCCGGGTCGAGGCGGTGCTTCGGACGCGGGCAGAGCTCCAGAGCCTCATCTCGCGCACCCGCGAGCTCGAGGACCAGGCCGCGACCGACCAGAAGACCGGCCTGTTCACGGACCGCTACTTCCGGCAGATCCTCCACGTCGAGTTCAAGCGCGCGCTCCGGCACAGCACGCCGCTCTCGATGCTCTGGATCGACATCGACGACTTCAAGTCGATCAACGACTCCACGAACTACGAGTTCGGGGACGAGGTGCTGCGCTACGTCGCGACCACGCTTCGCAACGGCATCCGCGAGACCGACTACGCCGCGCGCTTCGGCGGTGACGAGTTCACGCTGCTCCTCCCCCACACCACCCCGGCCGAGGCGGTGCAGACGGCGATCCGCATCCGCCGCAAGGTCGCCAGCCAGATCGTGCAGGCACACGGCTTCAGCCGCACGGTCACGCTGTCCGTCGGCATCGACACCTACACCGGACGCGCCGAGTCGAGCCCCGACGAGCTGCGGGCCCGCGCGAACAAGGCGCTGCACGTGGCCAAGCGCAACGGCAAGGACCAGGTCTGGCTCTACGACCAGGAGGGCTCCGGCTTCGGCAGCGAGACCGGTCGGAGGAAGGGCGAGTCCAGACCATCTTCCGATGACGCCGAGGCCGAAGCCGCCGAGTGAGGGAGCGACGGCTTCCTGATCCGGCGCCGACCACCCGCGGGCTAAGCTCCGCCCGCAGATGAACCTGCTCCTGCTCCGCCCGGAGGAAGTCGCCGATCCGGACTCGATCTGCCTCTCGGATCGGCGGGCCGTGCACATCCGGAACGTGCTGCGCGCGGCCCCCGGACGCACGCTGCGCTGCGGGGTTCTCGACGGCCCCCTGGGTGAGGCCGAAGTCCGGTCGGTCAGCGCGTCGTCGGTCGTGCTCCGGGCCCGCATGGACGACGCGCTCCCGCCCCGTCCGTCCGATGTCCTCCTCGTCGCAGCCCCACGGCCCAAGGTCCTGCGACGCGTCGTCGCGGATGCGACGGCGATCGGCTACGGCACGATCGTCGTCTTCCGCTCCTGGCACGTCGAACGCAGCCACCTCGAGAGCCGGAACGTGACGGCCGAGGCGCTGGAGTCCGCCATCCTCGACGGGCTCGAGCAGGCACGGCGCACATGGCGCCCTCGGCTCCTGTTCGAGCCACTGTTCCGGCCCTTCGTCGAGGATCGGCTCGACGCCCTCGCTCCCCGGGGCGCCCGATTTGCGGCCCACCCCTCGGCGGACGAGGCTCTCGCCGCCCATCCGCCGACTGGCCCCTTCGCTCTCGCGATCGGTCCCGAGCGGGGCTTCACCGCGTTCGAGATCGAACTGCTCGGGACCTGCGGTTTCCGCGCGGTCCACGCCGGGCCCCACCCCCTGCGTGTCGAAACCGCGGCGACCGCGCTGACCGCGCAGCTCCAGGTCCTCCGCGACGTCCGCGACGCGCGATAGCGAAGCGCCGACCGTCGCTCGATTCCGGGCAGAAGAGGGCTCACTCTGCGATCGTGGGCGGGTCTAGGATCGGAGCCATGCAACGCAGCGCCGATCTCGTCGGCGAAGGTGCGGCCCTGGACGGACGAGGGGTCGCTGCAGGTTCCCGAACCCCGCAACACGGTCGGTCTCCGAGCGTGCTGCTCTGGGCCCTCTCGGTCGCCGTACTGCTGCTGTGCGGCGCCGGACGTGCGCAGGAGACGCAGCCTGTCGACGCGGCCGCGATCGAAGCCGAGCGACGCGCGCTCGCCGCGGAGCCAGACCTGCCGGCCGAGGTCCGCGCCGCTGCACAGGCGGCCCTGGACGCGGCGGCCGCGCAGCTCGACGTCGAAGCCCAAGCCGCGCAGCGCGCACGCGAACTGCGCGCGCTGGTCGAGTCGGCGCCGGCTGAGCGGATGCGGATCGACGCCCTGCTGTTGGGCCCCACGCTGCCGAGTGGTCCCACGATCACCTACTCCAGCCCGCTGGCGGACCTGGACGCAGCGCTCGTCGCGCGCCGTCAGGACCTCCTGCGATGGCGAGACGGACTCGCCGAAGCCGACCGTGAGCTGAAACGACTCG
>JBEAPQ010000329.1:0-4088 GCA_041164325.1 Planctomycetota bacterium
GCTCCTGCACGGCTGCCACGCTCCACGACTCGAGCTGAGGGCCGAGCCCGACACGGCTCGGATCGTCGTCGACGGTGAGGTCCAGAGGGGCTCCGCCGTCGGCGGCCCCATCCGCTACTACGGCACGGTCGAAGTAGCCGCTCTTCCCGGGTCCGACGCGCGCACAGCACCCCACCCCGCCCGGACCACGGTCGAGATCGAACCCCCCGCCCCGCTGTGGATGTTTCCGTTCGACTTCTTCGTCGAACACGGCCGCGCGCTCTTCGTCGAGGACCCGACATACGCCGCATCCCTGACTCTCGAGCCCCGGACCGACGTGCCGGAGGTCGGCAGCGAGCCGGCCGAGCTGGGCGCGTTCCGGGAGCGGGCGCGAGACGCCGCACGCGCGCGATGACGCGGCCGATCGACGCGCCGCACCCCGACGCCCGGGCGCTCGTGCTCGGGCTGGGGCGCTTCGGCGGCGGACGCGAAGCGGCGCTCTTCCTCGCGCGACACGGCTACCGGCTCCGGGTGGCCGACCGCGCGGACCGCGAGAGCCTCGGTGCGTCGGCGACCGCGCTCGACGGACTCGACGTCGACTGGCGGCTCGGTGCTGCAGCCGACGACCCGGCGATCCTCGACGGCGTCGACCTCGTCTGCGTCAACCCGGCGATCCCCGACCAGAACCCGGTGCTCGTGCGGGCCCGCGAGGACGGGCTGCCGCGGACGCAGGAAGTCGAGCTGTTCCTGCGCGCCTATCCGGGCCGCGTGGTCCTCGTCACGGGAACCAACGGCAAGTCGTCGACGACGACGATGCTCACCGCCGCGCTGCGACGCGCCGGCGTGCCGACCCTGAGCGGCGGGAACATCGGCCACAGCCTTCTCGCCGACGAGGCGTCGTGGGCCGAGGACCAGGTGACGGTGCTCGAGATCTCGTCGTTCCAGCTCGAACGGCTCGATCCGGAGCGCACGCCGGTCGAGGGCGCCGTGTTCACGCCGATCACCCGCGACCACATCGACCGCCACGGCAGCCTCGAGGCCTACCGACGGGCCAAGGCGGTCGCCGCGCGCGTGGCGCAGGGCTTCGTGGTGCACGGCGCGGACGACGCGGTGGCCGCTGGATTCGATACGCACGCGCCGATCCGCCTCGTCCACAGGCGCGGGCCGGCCCGAGACGGGGACGCGGCCTGCGTGACCGACGGGCTCGCGCAGCTGCGCGCGCCGTGCCGGGATCCCGGGCCGCTCCTCGCCCCGGGGGCCCTGCGGATGGCAGGCGCGTTCCAGGTGGACAACGCGATGGCCGCGGCGCTGGCCGCCGACGCGCTCGGCGCGCCGCGCGACCTGTCCGCCCTCGGTCTCGTGACCGCGGCCCCGCTGCCGTTCCGGCTCCAGCAGGTGGCCGTCGTGCGCGGCGTCCGCGTCCACGACAACGCGGTCTCGACCTCGGCGGAGTCGACGCGCTCGGCGCTGGAAGCGCTCGGGCCGCACACGCACTGGGTCGGCGGCGGCAAGACCAAGGACGGGCCCGAGGGCTACGGGAACTTCGCTCGCGAGATCGCGGGCACGTTCGGCACGGCCCACCTCTTCGGCGCAGCGGCCGAGCCGCTCTCCCAGGAACTCGCGGCGTGCGGAATGGGCCTCGTCACCGTCCACGACCGCGTCGAGGCAGCCCTCGACGCAGGGCTCCGCGCCGCTCGACCCGGCGAGGACCTGCTGTTCAGCCCGGGATTCGCATCGTTCGACCAGTACCCGAACTTCCGCGCCCGCGCGCTCGACTTCCACGCGTGGCTCGGGCGGCAGCCGCGCTGACCGCAAGGCGACGCCAAGTTCCGCCCCCGGGCCGTGCCCGCGGCACGCTGCGCCGCTACACTTCTGGGCCTTGGGCGCCGGGGGGCGCCGCGTCGTCCGGCGATGCAGAAGTGCACCTACTGCGGCAAGGGTCAGTGCAAGAACGGCATGCCGAGCGTCCACGCGCTCGACGTCCGCGACGGTGAGGTCGTGCAGGCCCACTTCGTCTGCGAGGCGATGGCCGAGCAGCTCGGCATCCTCGCACCCAAGCCGACGTCGCTGCCGATCGCGTCCGAGATCTTCGACACGCTCCTCGACGAGGCCCAGAAGCACGTCAAGGCGCAGGCACCCGCCGCGGCGCGGCCGAGCGCGGCCCGCCCCACCGAGACCTCTTGCCCGGCCTGCGCGCTGACGCTCGGGGCGTTCAAGCAGCGAGGCCGGCTGGGCTGCCCGCGCTGCTACCAGGTCTTCCGCCCCCACGTCGTCGCCCTGCTCGAGCGGGTCCACGACGCGACCGCGCACCGCGGGCGCTTCCCGGGTCGGACCGTCCGGAAAGCCCCCGACCCGATCGACCTCACCGAGCTCCGCAACAGGCTGTCCCAGGCGATCGCCGCCGAGCAGTACGAGGAGGCGAGCCGCCTCCGGGACCGGCTCCGGAAGATCACCGGCGGCACCGAAGGGGACGAGGAGTGAGCGAGGGGCTGCGCATCCCGGGACCCCAGGATCTCGGCGAGTGGCTGCGCCCGGACGGGCCGGACCACGACATCGCGCTGTGCACCCGCGTGCGGTTCGCGCGGAACGTCGAGGGCTACCGGTTCTCACCGCTTCTCGAGCGCGACGAGGCCCGGGACCTGTGCTCGTTCGTCACACAGCAGGTCGTCCAGTCGGACCTCGGCGCACGGCTCCGGATCGTCGACCTGACGTCACTGCGGCCTCTCCAACGCGAGATCCTCGTCGAACGCCACCTGATCAGCCGCGACCACGCGAACGCCGAGCGCCCCCGCGCGATGGCCCGCGACGACGCCGAGCGCGTGTCGCTGATGATCAACGAGGAGGACCACCTGCGGAGCCAGGTGTTCCGCGCGGGCTTCCGGGTCCAGGAGGCCTACGCGGCCGCCGAGGACCTCGACGACCGGCTGATCGCGCACATCCCGCTGGCCTTCTCCGAGGAGTTCGGATTCCTGACCTCGTGCCCGACCAACGTCGGCACCGGGCTCCGGCTGTCCGTCATGCTCCACCTGCCCGGCATGGTCTGGGCGGAGGATCTGGAGGACGCCGCCAACACGTGCCAGAAGCTCTTCCTGGCCGTCCGCGGCCTCTACGGCGAGGGCAGCCGCGCGCTCGGCGACTTCTACCAGGTCAGCAACCAGGTGACGCTCGGCCGCCCCGAGGCCCAGCTCGTCGAGGACGTCACGATGGCGGTCCAGCACCTGATCGAGTGGGAACGCCGCGACCGGGACGCGCTGCTGTGCCGCGAAGCGCGCGCGCGGACCATGGACCGCGTCTACCGGGCGCTCGGCACGCTGCAGAACGCGTTCATCCTCAGCAGCGAGGAGTGCCTCAACAACCTGTCCGCCGTGCGCTTCGGCGTCCAGCAGGGCATCGTCCCCGACCTGACGCTCGGGGACCTGAACCGCATCCTGCTGCTGTCGCAGCCGGCCCACCTCCAGGAGATCCACGGCAAGCGGCTCGAGGCCGCGGACCGGGACGCCCTCCGCGCCGACCTCGTCCGGCAGATCCTCCGCGAGGCCAAGGCCCGCGGGGCAGAAAGCCGTGGGGAGGATTCCGAGCCCGGGAAACTTGCGGAGGGTCAGGCGTAGGACACAGAAGGCGAGATCGGTTCCACGGATCGGGCCCGACGAGCCGAAAGACAGAGGTGAGACCGACCCGGTTCCCGCACGAGCGGTGACCCGGGATCACGGCCACGCATCGAAATTCCCCTTACGAACGAATACATCCAGTCGCCGGGGACCTTCCGTCCCCGACCCGGAGACGAGCATGTTCGATCGCTTCACGGACCGAGCCAAGAAGGTGATGTCCTTCGCGCGCCAGGAGGCGCAGAAGTTCAACCACGAGTACATCGGGACGGAGCACATCCTGCTCGGCCTCGTGCAGGAGGGGAGCGGCGTCGCCGCGAACGTCCTGAAGAACATGAACATCGACCTGGAGAAGGTCCGGCACGAGGTCGAGAAGATCGTCAAGACCGGCCCCTCGACGGTGACGATGGGCCAGCTCCCCTTCACGCCGCGGGCCAAGAAGGTCCTCGAGCTGTCGATGGAGGAGGCGAGCCAGCTCAACCACAACTACATCGGGACCGAGCA
>JBEAPQ010000330.1:0-4598 GCA_041164325.1 Planctomycetota bacterium
AGGTCGTTGCTCGACGTGCCGGCGGACGAGGTCAGCGCGATGCGCGGGTAGAGGTTGGCACGCGATGACGCGAGAAGCGCGTCGGTCGCCGCGAGTCGATGCTCGGCGGCCGCGAGGTCCGGGCGACGACGGACGAGTTCGGCGGACAGGCCGCCCGGAACCGGGCCGGGGAGCGATGGAAGTCCTGCCGCCGGTTCGAGCGCCGAGTCCGGATACCGGCCGGTCAGGACCTGCAGCTGCCGCACGAGGTCGTCGAGCTGGCGGCGGCGCAACTCGACGAGCGCACGCGCTTCCTGGTGGTCGGAGCGGGCGAGCCGGAAGTCGAGTGCCGGGCGGACGCCGCGTTCGAACCGTTCGCGCACCATCTCCTCGGTGCGCGCGAAGCTCCCCGCTGTCGCCTCGGCGAGTTCCAGCTGCTGCCGTGCCTCGACGCAGGCGAACCACGCGCGGGCGGTCCGCGCGGCGAGCGACAGCTGGGCGCCGCGCAGGTCCTCCGTCGCCGCCGCGAGATCGGCTTCGGCCGCGGCACTCGCGGCGCGGACACGTCCCCAGAGGTCCACTTCCCAGCTGAGGTTCAGCGAGGCCGCGAACTGGCTGGTCGTCACGCTGGTCACGCCGCTCGAACCGGGGATCGGCAGCCCGATGAAGTTCAGCCGCTGGCGCCTCAGGTCAGGGCCCGCCTCGAGGCGCGGCCAGAGCTCCGAGCCGACGATGCCGGCGCGTGCCGCCGCGGCATCCAGGCGGGCGATCGCTGCGTCCAGATCACGGTTGTGCGTGAGCGCGGCCTCGACGACCGCATCGAGGGCATCCGAACCGAAGTCCTGCCACCACAGAGCGGCGGGTCCGGTGCCCGTGCCGAGCTGCGAAGGTGCATCGAGCTCCAGGTCCCGCGGCGTCTGCTCGGGAATCGCTGTGCAGGACGCGAGGGCCCAAGCGATCGCGACTGCGGTCAGTGGTCGAAGGTGCATCGTGTCTCTGGTCTCGCGTGTCTGCGCTTCGCGTCACGCGAGTCTTGCCGGCGCGCGCAGGCCCGCGCCCACGAAGCGGATCAGGTGGTTGGCGACGTCGGTCGCGCTCTCGTCTCCGGCGCTTCCGTCGGACATCCAGCGGAGCACGGCTCGGCTGGTCATCGCGTTGGCCATCGCGCCCATCGTGAAGTGCAGGCGCCAACAGAGTTCGTCGTGCGCGAGCTCGGGGAGGCAGCGGGCGAGCTGCGGCACGAAGCGCGCGCGAACCTCGCCGAACAGTTCGAGCAGGGAGCCGAGGGTGCCGAACGCCTCGGGATCGGTGTGCATGCGTCCCAAGAGCCGCAGGAAGTCCGTGCCGCCCGGCTGGTCGGCCATCCGCAGCGCCGGTTCGAACAGCGCGCGCAGCAGGTCGTCGAGCTCCGGCGCGTCGGTGTGTCCGAGGAGCGCCTCGAGCGCCGCGAGCCGCTCGGCGGTCAGCGGCTCCAGCCTGCGCGCGAACACGGCCCGCACCAGCCCGTCCTTCGAGCCGAAGTGGTAGTTCACCGCCGCGAGGTGCACCCCTGCCGTGCTCGTCACCGCCCGCAACGACGTGGCGTCCACGCCGAACTCGGCGAACAGCCGCTCGGCTGCGTCCAGGATCTGATGCTTGGTCGAAGGTTCCACGCCGCTGGGCTTTGAGGGCGAACGACTATTTCAAACGAACGTTCGAAAGTCTAGGGCCGTCGGCGCGCGTCGATCCCGCGACGGGGGCCCTCTCACCGGCCGAGGAGGGCGCGCACCCGCTGCGCGCGAGCCGGGTGGCCGGACAGTCGGCCCTGATCGAGCGCGATGCCCCGATCGACTTCGAAGGTGTCGAGGGTCGCGCCATCGACCCCGCGGGCGGTCAGATGCAGGGTCGGGCCGTCGGCCACGAGGTCGCAGACGTGGTAGGCCGAGGCGGCGACGACGAGGCCCTCGGGCTCGGAGCGGATCTCGTAGAGGCTCTTGCCGCCGCCGCCGGTGACGATCTGGATCGTTCCGTCGGGCTCGCCGAAGCGCTGGTAGTTGTGGTCGTGGCCGGCGCAGACGAGGTCGACGCCGAGGGTGCGGCAGAGCGGGAGGTAGTGCTCCTCGAGGTCTCGGCGCGGCTCCTTCCGGTAGGCCGACTGGACCGGGAAGTGGCTGTAGACGATCAGCCAGGGCTCGGAGCTCTGGGCCGCGGTCTCGCGGAGGAACGCGAGGGCCGGGTGGTCCGCGTCGACCGTGTCGTTGAGGTCGAGGCCGATGAACCGGACCGGGCCGGCGCGGAACGTGAAGTTGCGCTCGCTCGCGCCTGCCGCGACCGGCAGCGCGAAGTGCTCGACGAACGGCGCCCCGTTGCCGGCCTTGACGTCGTGGTTGCCGAGCACGGGGTAGAACGCGTGGTCGCGCATCCACGCGCCGAACGGGCCGTAGAGCCCGGTGCCGTAGTGGCGGTGCTCGCCCGCCGGGTAGATCACGTCGCCCATGTGCAGGCAGAACGACGGGTCGAGTTCGTCGAGGAGGGCCGCGACAGCGCGCGGTTCGTCTTCGATCGGCAGCCAGCGGGCTGCGCCGGTCAGGCGGAACAGCAGGGAGCCCTGCAGGTCGACCCACCAGGGCTGGCCACCCGAGTCGCCGAGCATCGCGAAGTGGACGCGGGCGCGGTCGTCGGTCGTCTGCGTCGTGAACGTTCCGCCCGGCATCCAATCGCCGCCGCCACAGCGCAGCTCGTACGTGTAGGGCGTCGCCGGCTCGAGGCCGGGCACGCGGAACTCGTGGTGGCCTGCGGCGACGGCTTCGGCCTCGTGGACCGTGCTGCCGTCGGGACCTGCGACCCGGAGCGCGCAGGGGCCCGCCTCACCGAGCCACACGGCGACGACCGCGCTGTCCTCGGTGACGGCCTGCACATAGGGAGCGGTCTCGAGCGCCGGCGCGTCGCCCAGCGGCATCAGCAGCGCCGCGAGCGCGAGCGTCGACGCGAGGAGGATCTTCGTGCGGGGCAAGGCTTGTGGGCTTCCTTTCGGCTAGGCGCGCAGGTGGCGGGGCAGGGCTGCGGCGAGCGTCTCGTACTGGCGGACGTCGTTGTAGGCCTGGGCCGAGATGCGGACCAGCCGACGCGGTGGATGGGGCCAGGGCATCACGGGGACCTCGATCCCTTCCCGTTCGAACAGTGCGGTGTGCAGCGGGTCCAAGCCGAGCGGCGATACCTCCGTGCCCTTCCCGTCCGGCAGCGGGATCGACGCCAGCGAGCCGAGCATGGACTCCGGGCAGGGAGCTTCGACGTCGAGCGCGTCGAGCAGCAGCTCGCGGCCCCGGACGACGAGGTCGTGGTTGTGGGCACGGAGCCCGTCCCATCCGCCCTCGAACAGCGAGCCCATGAACGCGATCGCCGCCGGGATGCACAGCCACGCGGACGGGTCGAGCGTGCCGATCCAGTCGTGCTCGATCCGGAACCGGGACCGGTCCGTGCGCGTCGCGTTGGCGCCGTGGCTGATGACGAGGGGGCGGATCAGGTCGCGGCGGTCGGCACGCACGTGGAGGAACGCCGAGCCCTTCGGCGTGCACAGCCACTTGTGGCAGTTGCCGGTGTAGTAGGCCGCGCCCAGCGCCGTCAGGTCGAGGTCCAGCTGGCCGGGCGCGTGCGCTCCGTCGACCAGCGTGTCGATGCCGCGGGCGTCGAGTGCCGCCACGAGTTCGGGGACCGGGAGGATCATTCCGGTCTGGGACGTCACGTGGTCGATCAGCACGAGCCGCGTCCGTTCGCTCACCCCGGCGAGTATCGAGCCGATGACCGGCTCAGGCCCGTCGATCGGGAACGGCACGGGGACGACGACGACGCGGGCCCCGGCGCGCTCGGCGGCGAAGACCAGCGCATTGCGGCTCGCGTTGTACTCCTGGTCGGTGCACAGCACCTCGTCGCCCGGCGCGAGCGGGATGCGCTGGAGCACGGTGTTGACGCCCGTCGTCGCGTTGGGGACGAACGAGATGCCTTCGGCATCGGCGCGGAGGAATGCCGCCAGCGCGCGGCGGGCGTGGTCCAAGTGGCCCTCGAGCTCACGGTGCAGGAACCGGACCGGCTCGGCCTCCAGCCGCGCCTGCCAGGCCTGCTGTTCCTCACGGATCGCGCGCGGCGTGGCGCCGAACGATCCGTGGTTGAGGAACGTGACCGCGGGATCGAGGTCCCAGTGCGCGCGATGGGGAGAGGCTGTCATGCGTTCCTCCGGGCGAGCACGACCATCCGCGCGGAGTCGGCTTCGAACGGGTCGCCGTCGCCGTCATGGAACTGGATGTCCGTGAACCCTGCGTGCTCGAGCCAGGCGCAGATCTCGGTCGGCGCGAACAGGCGGACCCAGAACGACACCGAGCGTGGTGCGCGCCCTGGACGCGTGATCGTGCGTTCGCAGTGCTGGCGCCCGGTCGCCGGATCGAAGTGGCGTCGGTCGACCATCAGCTCGCCGAGCCCGAGCTCCAGGACCTCGCAGGAGGACCCTTCGTACGCGACCTGGAAGACGTTCAGCGACTCGAGGAGGAGGCGGCCGCCCGGGGCGAGCGCGTCGTGCAGGTGCCGCAGGATCGTCCGCAGCTGCGCGTCGTCGGAGTACCCGAACGACGTGAACCAACAGAGGGCCG
>JBEAPQ010000331.1:0-6844 GCA_041164325.1 Planctomycetota bacterium
TCGTCATGCGCGTGGATGCCGATGGCGGCAGCCTCATGCCGATCGCCCACAACTTCCGCAACCCGTACGAAGTCGCGATCGATGCGTTCGGAGACCTGTGGCAGTCGGACAACGACGATGACGGCAACGCGTGCTGCCGCACCCACTGGGTCATGCCGGGTGGGGACCACGGCTTCACGGGCGACGACGGGCGCCGCAACTGGCGCCGGGACCTCCGCGGCGACCAGGACGTGTGGGTCGCGCACTGGCACCAGGATGATCCGGGCGTCGTGCCGGCGGGGCATCGCAACGGCGCGGGCGGACCCACCGGGGTCTGCGTCTACGAGGAGGGCCTGCTGCCCGCGCGATTCCGAGGTGCGGTCCTCGATGCGGATGCCGGCCGGGGGCTCGTCTACGCCCACCACCCGAAGGTCTCGGAGTCGGGATTCACGTTCGATGTCGAGACCCTGATCTCTGCCCGCCCGTCGGACGATGGGCGCCCGGCGAAGTGGTTCCGCCCGAGCGACGTCGCGGTGGGTGTCGACGGTGCCGTCTACGTGTCGGACTGGTACGACCCGAGCGTCGGAGGCCACGGTGCGGGCGACCGCGAGGCCTACGGACGGATCCTCCGCATCGCGCCGGCAGGCGCTGCGACGGCTGTGGTGGCCCCGCAGGACCCGATCGAGGCGCTCCATGCGCCGGCGCTGCACGCCCGGCAGGCCGCTTGGCGTTGGGTCGGTGCGGGCGATCCCGAGGCCGTCCGCACCCGGCTCCTGGCCGCATGGCGCGCGGAGTCGGACACGATCCGGCGGGCGCGCCTCGTGTGGCTGCTCGCGGCGACCGACGGCGGCGTCGCGCTCGTTCGCGGGTTCCTCCCGGACATGGCCGAACCGCGGCTGCGCGTCGCGGCCGCGCGTGCGCTCGTGGCCGCGGGTGCCGGGGCCATGGCGGTTGCGTCGTTGCTCGTGGACGACCCGTCTCCACTGGTCCGCCGCGAGGCCGCGCTCCTGCTGCGGGACGTCCCGTGGGAACAGGATCGTGACCTCCTGTTGAAGCTGGCGCGTGCGCACCGCGTCGGGGACCGGACGGGTGTCGAAGCGCTCGGGCTCGGGGCCGAGGGTGCGGAGGAGGAGCTGTTCGCGCGCCTGCTCGCCGAGCGCGGCGAGTCGCCCACGGCCTGGGATCCGGCCTTCGCGGAAGTGGCGTGGCGGCTCCACCCGGTCTCGGCAGTGCCAGCCTTCCTCGCGCGCGCGCTCGCCCGCGACCTCTCCGAGACCGATCAGCTGCGCGCGGTGGCTGCGCTGGCTTCGGTGTCCGACACGCGGGCTGCGGAGGCGGTGCTGACGGTTACCGAGGCTGCTCCGACGGAGCGGGTCCGGGCGCATGCCGTGGCCTGGCTCGGTCGGCGCGTCGAGGGCGCGTGGTCCGACGACCGCCTCCGCGCGCGCCTCGGTGCGCTCAGCCGGGAAGGTGCGGAACGCGCGTTCGCGTCCGGAGTCCTGCGCCGCGGCGCGCTCGAGCCGTTCGATATCGACGTCACCGGCGTGCGTCGGATCTGGCTCATCGCGCAGGACGGGGGCGACGGCTACTCCCACGACTGGGCGACGTGGGGCGAGGTCGAGCTCGTCGGCGAAGCCGGCGCGTCCCCGCTGTCCGCGATTCCGTGGATCCGCGCGACGACCGGCTGGGGCGAGGTGCGCAAGGACCGGAACTGCGGTGGCGGACCGCTGCAGATCCGCGGCCAGCGCTTCGAGCACGGCATCGGCACGCACGCGGTCTCGGAAGTGGTCTTCCGGCTGCCCGACGGCGTGCAGCGACTCCGCGGCCGGGTCGGACCCGACGACGGGGGCACCGAGCAGGCAGGCAGCGCCAGCTCCGTGGCGTTCGAGATCTGGGTCGAGCGTCCGGCGGATCGTACGGCGTTCCTGGCCGACCGTCGCGTGGTCGAAGGTGGATCCGCCCCGCTTCCCGATCGCATCGAGGCGGCCCGTCGCCTCACGGCGGACAGTGAGGGCAGTCTGTTCCTGGTCGGTCTCCAGCAGGCCGGCAAGCTGCCTGCGCCCCTCGCCGCGGCGGTCTCGGAGCCACTGCGCCGGCACGCCGATCTCGGTGTGCGCGTCGTCGCCGCGCGGGCGTTCGCGCGTGAAGGGAGTGCCGTGCTCCGTTTCGCGCCCATCGATGAGCTCGCCGCGCGAGCCGGCGATCCGGGCCGCGGTCGGGACGTGTTCTTCGGGCCGAAGGCTGCGTGTGCCGCCTGCCACCGGTACGGCGACGCGGGCCGGGACCTCGGTCCGGACCTGACGAGGATCAGCGACAAGCTCGACGCGCGCGGACTTCTGGCGAACATCCTGGACCCCAGTGCCGCGATCTCGTTCGGCTACGAGACCTGGTGGATCGAGAAGACCGACGGCACGTCGCTGTTCGGGTTCCTGTTGGCGGATGGTCCGACCCTGGTCCTCAAGGACGCCGCAGGAGGCACGCACGTCGTGCCCGCGGCCGACGTCGCCCAGCGCACCGCGCAGCCGGTTTCGCTGATGCCGGACACGATCGCGCTCGGACTCGACGAGCAGGAACTCGTCGACCTCGTCCGGTTCCTGCTCGTCCAGCCGCGCTGAGAGCGACAGCCGATCCCGCACGGTCAGCGGCCGTTCGGATCGAGGACGCGCACTCCGTCCTCGATCCATCGGCTCGGGTAGAGCACGACCCGGTCGCCGGGAGAGAGGCCGGTGCGGATCTCGGCGTAGTCGGGAGCCACGAGGCCGACCTCGACGGTCGTCACCGAGCTCCGGCCATCCGGGGCGATGCGGTGGACGGCCCAGCCCCCCGCATGGCGGAACAGGCTCGCGCTCGGTGTGCGGATTCCATCGGCCGGTGACCGTTCGACCTCGACGGCGACCTCGACGTGGTAGCCGTCGCCGAGCCGCGGCCACTCTCCGAGCGGCCGCAGGATGACGTCGACGCGCTGCTCTTCGACGCCGAGGGCGGAGACCACGGTGTCTGCGCGTGGCTCGATCGTCTGGATCTCTCCCTCCAGTGGCAGCGGCACGTCGCGCTCGAAGCCAAGGTCGGTGCCGATCCTCGCATGCATCCCCACGCGAAGCCGCAGCGCGTCGTGACTCGCGAATGGGACCCGGACTTCGAGCGCTTCCGGGTCACCGAGCTCGAACAGGGGTTGGCCCCTGAGGATCGGCCGACCCGACGGTTCGAACACGCGGAGCACGCTCCCGTCGATGGGCGCGCGCACCGCAAGTTCTCGGCCGGGATCGGGGACCGTCCCGGGACCATTCTCGATGGGCTGGCCGTCGCCCAACTCGAGCTCGGCGGCCCGCGCGAGGTGGCGTGCCGCCTCGACCTCGGCCCGCATCGCGTCGCGCGCGCGCTCGGCGATCGTGGCCGCGGCGTGCAACCGTTCGACCTCCTCATCCGGAGTGATGTTCGCGCGTGCGGTCTCCTCGGCACGATGGAGGTCCCGCCAAGCCTGCAGGCACCTCGCCTCGGCTTCACCCAGTCCGGCCCGGGCTGCGTCGATGCGGGCAAGGGCCGCGTCGCGTTGGGCTTCCAGCACCGCGCGCCGTCGCAGGTCGACGAACGCCGGCTCCTCGGGTCCGAGCACGGCCAGGACCGAGACGCCGGCGCGGACGGCGTCGCCGACCTTCCAATCCGGGCGGACGAGGATGCCGTCGCGCGGCGCATGCACCGTGAAGCGGTCGCGGATGCGTGTGCGGCCCGCGTCACGCACCCACACGGAGACCGGGCCCCGGTCCACGCTGCCGATCTCGGCACGGATCGGGTCCGGTCGCAGCAGCGCAGCGACGCCGAGCCCGACCGCTGCCACGGCGACCGCCAGGAACAGCGCGCGGAGCGCACGGGGCGCGGGGTGCGGATGGGTCGAGGCGTTCATGACAGTTCGGCGTCCAGCACCGCCAGCGGGTCGAGTGTCCGGAGGGACTTCCAGGTGACGAACGCCGACAAGATGGCGGCCGTCGCCGTCGTCGCGAGCGCGAGCGCCACGCACCAAGGGGCGACGACCGCTGGGACGCGGATCTCCTCGGTTGCCAGCCGGCGGACCAGTGCCGCAGCGCCGGCGTGTCCGAGCCAGAGACCGACAGGCAACGAGGCCGCGAGCACGATGGCCTGCTCGCCCCACAGGAGCGTCAGCAGCTCGGCATCGCGGAAGCCGAGAAAGCGCAGCGTCGCGAGCTCGCGTGCGCGTTCTCCGAACTGCACGCGTGCGAAGCTGTGCAGCACGCCGAACGCCATGATCAGAGAGGCGCCGACCTGGATGGCGAGCGACGTGCCGACGTGCTGGTCGAGGATCTGGGCGAACGACTGGATCCCGTGCGCACGCTCCCAGGTTCCCGCGCAGGCCGGGGCATCGCGAAGCGTCCTGCGCAGTGCGGGCAAGAGGTCGGGATCCGGAGCTCGGAGCAGTGCCGTGTCGAAGCTCGGCCCGTCGCCGAGGTGGCGGCAGAGCGTGGCCAGGTCCATCGTCGCTTCGCGGCCGAGGAACGTCGTCGGCACGCGGGTCACGGTCGTCGTGAATCGCGCCCGCCGACCCTCACGCACCTCGATGTCGATGCGGTCACCGGCCCGGACGTCCAGTTCCGCCGCCAGCGAGGCTTCGAGCGCGATTCCTGTGGGCGGACAGGGTGAGAGCCCGGCCTCGGGCCCGATCGGAATCGACAGTTCGGCCGACGGAGGCACCCCGGCGACCTGGGTGTCGACCCGGCGGCTTCCGGCGCGGAGGCGGACCGGAACCGTGCGGCGGGGTTCGGCCGACGTGACGCCGGGCAAGCGTGCGAGCTGGTCGAGCGCCGACAGACCGCGCGGCGCCGTCAGCGTCAGGATCACGTCGGCCCGCGTGACGAAGCCGAACTGGAGCCGCAGCGCTTCCTGGATGGCTCCATAGGCGAAGCTCCCGAGGATCACGAGCGCTGTGGCAGTGGCAGCTCCGAGCGTGGCGGCGACCGCCCGTCCGGGGCGTCGCAGCAGGCTCCGTCCGACGCTGCGGAGCTGCGGCGTGAGGTGCCGGAGCAGCCCGAGTCTCTCGGGCAGCGTCGCGCGGAACCGGGGAGGTGCCGGAGGCCGCATGCCCTCGGCGGGGGAGAGGATCGCGATGCGGCGCACGGCGAGGATCGTTCCGGAACCAGCTGCAGCGACCGTCACGCCCAGTGCGAGCAGGACCTCACGGGCCGGCAGTTCGAACGGGAGAGCCGGGAAACGGAAGTAGTCGAGGTACAGCGTGCAGAGCGCTCTCCCGATCCACACCGCGAGGGGCAGCCCGAGGACGAACCCCGCACCTGCGGCGACCGCTCCCAGGGACGCGCTCTGGATCACGAGGTCCCGCACCCGGTATCCGAGCGCCAGGAGCGCTGCTGCCTGGGAGCGTTGGCTCGCGATGGCGCGTCCGACCACGATGTGGAGCAGGAACGCGGCGATGCCGAGGAAACCCAGGGGCACGACGGTGCCGAAGACGCGGAGCTGTTCGAGCTCACCCTGGACGAACGACTCGCTGGGCTGGTCGGCGCGTTCGATCGCAGCCAAGCAGCCGTAGCGCGCCAACGCTGCTTCGACGGACGCGGCCAGTCCGGGATGCGGTCCCGGAGGGTCGCAGGCCAGCAACACCTCGTTGCACGCGCCGCGGAGCCCTGCCGCCTGTTGGAGTGGTTCGAGCCCTGCGAACAGCACGCCGAAGCGGGCATCGTCCGGCAGCGCACTCCCGGGTGGAGCGACGAACGTGAACTCCGGGGTCAGTGCTGTGCCCGACACGGTCCACGTGCTGCGCAGCCCCTCGATCGTCGTGGTCAGCGAAGCGCCGGGTTGGAGACCCTGCGCTTCCGCGAACGGCTCGTGCACGAGGATCTCGTCGCGGCTTCGCGGCAGACGGCCGCTGCGCAGCAGGATGGCGTTGAGCCCGTGCTCCGGGTCGCGGGGTAGCGACACGAACGTCAGCGTGACCGGCGCTGCGTCCTGCAGGCCCGTCATCCGGCCTGGGACCACGACGCGTGGTTCGGCGTCGCGCACCCCGGGCAGACCGCGGAGCCCGTCCGCGACCCAGAGCGGGGCCCGCACGAAGCGTGCGCTGAGGTCGGCCAGCCGCTGGGTCTCGACCTCGTGGGCACGTGCGCGCGCCAGGCTGTGGTGCGTCGCGCGCAGTCCGGTGTGGACCGCCACGCCGATGGCCACGACGGCGGCCAGCTGGCCGCCGAGCCGCCGGACATCGCGCCAGGTCTTGCGTTGCAGGGCGCGCATCCCGCCTACCAGGAGATGTCCGCCGGGTCGGTGCGCCGGGCCTGGTCGTCGATGGCCCGCACGCGGCCGTCGGCCAGGTGCACGACGCGATCCGCGAGTGCGGCGATGGCGGTGTTGTGGGTGATGAGGACGGTGCTCGTCGCGAGCTCGGCCTGGGTCCGGACGATCGCCGCCAGCACCTGCCGCCCCGTGGCCACGTCCAGCGAGCCTGTGGGCTCGTCGCAGAGCAGCAGCGTGGGGCGCTTGGCGATCGCGCGGGCGATGGCCACGCGCTGCTGCTCGCCGCCCGAGAGCTGGGACGGGAAGTGGTCGAGCCGAGCCTCGAGCCCGACCAGCGCGAGCGCTTCCTCGGGGCGCATGGGCCGCGCGGCGATGTCGGTGACGAGCTGCACGTTCTCGCGCGCTGTCAGGCTCGGCAGCAGGTTGTAGAACTGGAACACGAACCCGACGTGCTCCCGCCGGTACAGGGTCCTCGCCGCCCGGCTCGCCCGGGCCAGGTCCCGGCCGCCGAACCACACCGATCCGGCGGTCGGCAGATCGAGTCCCCCGAGGAGGTTCATCAGCGTCGACTTCCCGCTCCCGGACGGACCGAGCAGGACCGTGCACTCGTCGC
>JBEAPQ010000332.1:0-8308 GCA_041164325.1 Planctomycetota bacterium
GCGCTCGATCAGCTCGTCGACTGGCTGCTCGAGCACCCGGAGTACGGGATGGCGGCGCCACGGCTCGTCAACCCCGACGGCTCGGTGCAGCGCGCCTGCATGGCGTTCCCGGGGCCGGTCACGGCGCTGTGCTACGACACGTGGCTCGGCCGATTCCCGCCCGGCAAGTGGGTCGACGACCGCTACCACATGCGCGGCTTCGACCACCTGCACAGCCGGGACGTGGACCAGCCGCCGGGTGCCTGCTGCGTCCTCGACCGCCAGGAGTATCTGGAGGGGGGAGGGCTCGACGAGGCGCTCTGGCTGTTCTTCAACGACGTCGACATCTGCCGTCGCCTCTGGAAGCGCGGGCGGCGCATCCGCTACGTCGCCGAAGCCGAGGTCATGCACCACTGCGGGGCTTCGACGAAGAGCTTCCAGGACTTCGTCGTCATCTGGCACCGGAATCGGATCGTCTACTACCGCAAGCACTACGGCGCGTGGATCGGACCGCTCCTCCACCTCGTCGTGCGGATGCGCGCGGCGGAGGAGTGGTGGCGCGCCGGTCGCCGGAACAGCGACCCTGGGACTCGGCGCGCCGAGCGGGCCTTCCTCAAGCAGGCTGTCCGGCAGATCTTCGCTCCGGGAGGCAGCACGCGATGAAGGTCGCGCTGTGCGCACCGAACTTCCCGCCCGAGTTCCTGGGCGGAACGGAACGTGTCGTTCTGGCGCTCGCGCGTGCGCTCCGGGACGCCGGGGACGAGGTGCTGATCCTCGCAGGGTCGGATCGACCGCACGCAGGCGAGGACATCATCCACGAGTCGTTCGACGGCTTTGCCGTCCGGCGTCTGCCGCGCGTCCCGGACGAGGAATACGGTCTCGACGTCCGGCGCCCGCGCGTCGCCGCGCGATTCGTGGACGTTCTGCTGGCCGAGCGGGTCGACGTCGTGCATGTGCACCACTGGGCGGTGCTCTCGAGCGGATTGCTGCGCGCTGCGCGGGACATCGGCGTGCCGGGCATCGCGACGCTCCACGACATGTGGACGAACTGCCCACGGTTCTTCCGGCGTCCGCCAGCCGGGCACGCCTGCCCGACGGGCACCGAGAGAGGGCCCTGCACGGCCTGCGTGCGGGCGGCTTTGCCCTACTTGGATGTCGAGACCGTGCGTGCCGGCATCCGGGGTCGGGATGCCGACCTCGCCGATGAACTGGCCACGGCGTTCCGCATCACGGCTCCGAGCGCCGCGTGCGCGCGGCTCGCCGCGCGGTTCACGGGGCTCTCGACTTCGCCGGAAGTCGTGCCGCACGGCCTCCTCGACGACGTGGCGGAGGTGCGGTCTCGCGCCTTGGACCCGCAACGCATCCGGATCGGGACGTTCGGGAACCTCGTCGAGGAGAAGGGCGTGATGCTCCTCGTCTACGCGATGCGTGGCATCGAGGAGGCGGAGCTGCACCTGCACGGTCCGTTCCTCGACCGCGCGTTCGCCGACCTCGTGAAGGAGCGGGCCCTGGACTTCGGGGTGCAGCTCGTCGAACACGGGCCCTACGGGGCCTCCGATCCCCATCCTGCGCTCGGGTTGGATCTGGCGGTGTTTCCGAGCCTCTGCGAGGAGACCTACGGACTGGTCGTCGAAGAGGCGCTCGTGCGGGGCGTGCCGGTGGTGGTGTCCGACCGCGGCGCGCTCGCCGAGCGGATCGGCGAAGGCGGGCTCGCGGTCGCCGTCGATGAGCTCGGTCCTCTGGAGGGGACGCTCCGGGACCTCTGCCGCCATCCGCAGAAGATCGAGGAGCTGCGACGCGGGATCCCGAGGAGCTTCGCCACGATGGCGGACGGCGCGCAGCGCTACCGGGCGCTGTACCGCGAGGCCCGCGCGTCGCTGTCACCGGCGCCGCGTGACCATCTCTTCCCACCACTCCTTCCGAAGGAGCCGATCGAGGCTCCCGTCCTGGTGCTCGCAGCGCACCCGGACGACGAAGTCATCGCCGCCGGCGGGATGATCGCGTGGCACCGTGCGCGGGGAGACCGGGTCGTCGTGGTGCACGTCACCGACGGTGCGCTCGGCGATCCGGACGCGCGTTTCGGGGACATCGCGGAGGTGCGTCGGTCCGAGGGGCGCGAGGCACTGCGGCGTCTGGGCGTCGAAGAGATGCGCACGCTCGGCTATCCGGACGGGCAGCTCCCGGAGCAGCTGGCACGCCTCGTTCCCGAGCTCCGCGCGCTGTTCGCCGAGGTCCAGCCACGGACGCTGTACTCGTTCTTCTTCACCGAGGCCCATCGCGATCACCGTGCGCTCGCCTGGTCCGTTGCCGAGGCTTCGGACGCCCTCGACCGCGATTGCCGCTGCCTTCTGTTCGGCGTGAACCAACCCGTGGTGGGGGCCACGATGTTCGAGGTCGGCGGCTACATGGAGCAGAAGCAGCACGCACTGTCTGCGTTCGCGAGCCAGCTCGCCTACAGCGACTGGCGTGAGAAGATCCTGCACCGCGACCACGCCACGACGGTCAACGTCGAGGACCCTGCCATCCAGCACGCCGAGGTCTTCGCCGACCTTCGGCCCGAAGAACTCCGCGAGGTCCGTGACCTCGCGGCGCGTCTCTACCGACGCCTGATGAGGTCCGACGCATGACCAAGCAGACCGTCTCGCTCGTGATCTCGGTCTGGAACCGGAAGGATGACCTACGGGAGAACCTCGCGGCGATCCGTGCGCAGACCACGGCGCCCGACCAGGTCGTGGTCGTCGACAACGACAGCACCGACGGCACGCCCGAGATGGTGCTCGCGGAGTTTCCGGAGGTGCAGCTGATCCGGATGCCGCACTCGGCCTACGGCGCGTGCGAGACGTTCAACATCGGATTCGCGTCGGCCTTCGGGGACTTCGTCGGCATCCTCGACGACGACGTGGTCCTGCCGCCCGACTTCGTCGAGCGGATGCTGGCCAAGTTCGCGGCTGAGCCCGCGACGACAGCGATCCTGTCGCCGAAGGTCGTCGAACCCGAGATGCCGGACTGGTACCGCGACTCGCCGGCGGTGAACACCGAGCGCTACGCGTCGACGTTCCGCGGCTGCGGGAGCATGGCGCGCGGCGACGCGATCCGGAAGGCCGGCTACTACGACGCGCGGTTCTTCATCTTCGGCAACGAGCGCGACCTGACGACGCGTCTCCTCAACCTCGGCTACCGGGTGAAGATGGTGCCGTCGATCGAGGTGTTCCACAAAGCCCCGTTCGGCATGCGCCACGGCAAGCGCAGCCTCTACTACCACGTCCGGAACTTCTGGCTCTGGGCGTTCAAGTACCTGCCCTGGTCGAAGGTCCTCGCGTTCCCGCTCGTCTTCCTGAAGAAGGGGCTCGGCGGCAAGAAGCAGGGGCAGGGCGGCGAGGTCACCGACGCGGTGGGCACGATCGGCCTGTTCGACAACATCAAGGCGGTCCCGGGCGGCTATTGGATCTGTGCCAAGGCGACGTTGGCCGCGCTGTGGAACCTGCCCTACTGCCTGCGGCACCGTCAGGTGTGCAGGGCCGACGACTTCGAACTGCCGATCCAGTAGGCGGCAACGCGCTCGACCGGCCCCGCCTCGCGCGGTGGGGCCGCGGTCAGACCAGTCGCTGGTGCGCCAGCAGCCTCGGCGCGACGCCCTGGCCCGGCGCGCGCTCCCGTGGGCCCAGCGGGCCGAACAGCCGAGCCATGTGGTCGGCGATCTCGAGCACGCGGACCGCGGTCGGGTGCTCCGGATGGCTGACGACGAGCGGGGGCTGTCCCAGGCGTCGTTGGGTGACGAGCGGGTCGTCGGGGATCGAGCCGAGGAAGGTCAGCTCGACGCCCGTGTTCCGTGCGGCCACGTCCTGGAGCTTCTCGAACGTCGCTTCGCCGTGCCCGTCCTCGATCACGCGGTTGACGATGACCGACAGCGACACGTCGGAGCGGACCTGGGCGAGCGTCTTGAGGACCGCGTAGGCGTCGGTCAGCGCGGCGATCTCCGGCTGCGTGACGAGCACGACGTGGTCGGCGGCACACAGGGTGAGCACGGTCTGCGGAGACAGACCGGCGCCGGTATCGAGCAGGACGCAGTCGTCCTCGGCGGCCAGCTGGCCGAGTGCCTCGCCGAACTGCCGCATCTCGTGGTCCTGGAGCTGCTTCATCTGCCGCACGCCGGTGACGCCCGGCACGAGGCCGGGGCCGTGTTCCGTCTGGACCCGCACGTCGCCGACCGGAAGGCGACCCTGGACGACGTGCTGGAGGTGCGTGCCCGGCTTGACGCCCAGCAGCAGGTGGTCACACGCGAGGCCGAAGTCGCAGTCGACGAGTGTCGTCCGGTGGCCGGCTCGGTGCAGCCCCACGGCGAGACTGGTCGACACGAACGACTTGCCGGTGCCACCCTTGCCGCTGGCGATCGCGACCACAGGGGCCTCGCGGCACGCCTCGGGGGCAGGCTGCGTGGTCGTGCGGCTCGTGCCGAAGAGGCGTTCGAACAGGCCCTGCCCGCGTGGCCCGAGGCCCGACCGCTTGGCGTGATCCTCCCGGGATGTCGACGGTGCGCGTGCGCTGGCGCCGGCCGACTGCATCCGGTCGTAGATCGAGGCTCGCTTCATGCTGCCATCACCTCCCTGTGATGCCCGCCCGCGGGCATGCGTCCGACGCGCGGTCCCGCCCGGATCGCGCAGCGCAGCAAGCCCGACTGACCTCGGGCTCGCGTTGCGGCGCAGAGGATCACCGTTCGGCGCAGCGATCGCAACAGGAGAGGCTCCATTCAGAGTGGAGCCTGCGGATCGCAGCGGTGCAGATGCCTCGGTTCTTCAGCCGAACAGCGCGGCGTCGGGAAGGCCAACGAGGCTGTTGTCGATCCGGAGCGCGGGCTCGCGGTCCTTCGCCATCCACAGCGGACCGTCGAGATCGACGACGTCGGCACCCTGCGCCACGAGCAGGGCGGGCGCCATCGCGAGCGAGGTCCCGAGCATGCAGCCGACCATCAAGCCGAGCCCGCGTGCGCGGGCGGCGTCCGCCAGAGCGAGGGCTTCGGTCAGGCCGCCGGTCTTGTCGAGCTTGATGTTGACCATCCCGTAGCGCGACGCGCATCGGTCGAGGTCGGCGCGCGTGTGGCAGGATTCGTCCGCGCAGAGCGGTACGGTCGATGCAAAGCCCTCGAGATCGGTATCCGTGGAAGCGGGCAGCGGCTGTTCGATCATCGTGACGCCGAGCTCCGCGAGGGGTGCCACGACGGATGCGAGCAGATCCCGCGACCAGGCTTCGTTGGCGTCGACGACGAGCTTGCTGTCGGGGGCTCCCTCCCGCACGGCACGCACACGCTCGACGACCCGATCGGCATCGAGCTTGATCTTCAGGACGGGGCGGTGGGAGGCAGTTCGGGCCGCCTCCCGCATCGCCTCCGGCTCGGCGAGCACGACGGTCTCGACGGTCAGGGTCGGGATCGGTCGGGGGCGCCCCGCGAGGTCCCAGAACCGAAGGCCGCGCTCCTTGCACGCCAGGTCCCAGAGCGCGCAGTCGACGGCGTTCCGCGCAGCGCCGGCCGGCAGGATGTCCTGGAGCTCGCGGCGACCGTCCTGGACACCGGCCAGCGCTGCGACGGCGGTGCGGACCTGGGCCTCGACCGACGCGAACGTCTCGCCGTAGTGCCGGTAGGGTACGGCCTCCGCGTGCCCGACATGCCCGTCCCGCGACAGCCGCAGGTAGAGGACTTCGGACACGGTGCGGCTCCCGCGTGAGATCGTGAACACGCCGCGGAGCGGGAAGGACTGCGGTTCGAGGGTCTCGATCTGCAGGGTCATGGGGTCAGTCTCCGGGGGCGAGCAGCGCGTCGACGAGAGCGGTCACGCCCGTCCGGATCGGGTCGCAGGCCGGCATCCCGAGCTCGTCCGACGCGGCATCGATCGCCTGCGACGCGCCCTTCTCGTCGAGGCGCGATGTGTTCAGCGCGATGCCGACCACCCGGGCCCTCGGGTTGGTCAGGCGTGCGAGGTCCTCGTTGCGCGCCCGGCATGCGGTCAGCGACGGCAGGCGATGGTCGGTGTCGCCGCGCATCCGCGTCCGGGTGGGATCGTGGCACAGGATCATCCGGTCGGGTGCCGCGCCGTGGAGGAGTCCCAGGCTCACGCCCGCGAAGGACGGGTGGAAGAGCGATCCCTGGCCCTCGATCACGTCCCAGTGGTCGGGGTTCTCGGCGGGCGGCGCGAGCTGTTCGACGGCACCCGACAGGAAGTCGGCGACGACGGCGTCGACCGGCACGCCGGTTCCGGCGATCAGGATGCCGGTCTGGCCGGTCGCGCGGAACGTCGCGGACACGCCCCGCCTTTGCAGCTCGGCCTCGAGGAGCAGCGCGGTGAACATCTTGCCGACCGAGCAGTCGGTGCCGACGGTCAGGACCCGGCGCCCGGGGCGGGGTCGTCCTGTCCCGATCGGCAGGTGGGCGGGGGGAATCCGGACGTCGTGCAGGGCGCGGTCGTGGCGCGCCGCGAGCTCCGCGAGGACGGGCTGATCGCGGAGCCGCATGTGCATGCCGCTGGCGATGTCCAGACCGGCGGTCAGGGCGCCTGCGATCGTCTCGATCCAACGCGGGTCGAGAGCGCCGCCTGAGGCCGCGACGCCGAGGACCAGCGTCCGCGCGCCGGCGGTGACCGCTTCCTCGATCGACATCCGGGGCAGTCCGGTCGAGGTATGGCAGTCGTCGTAGGCGAGCTCGCCCGCGCAGTCTTCTGGACGGAAGCGTGCGATCCCAGCCGCGGTCTTGGCCTCGTTGAGATCGCGGGCGCTGGCGAGGAAGAGCAGGTAGGGACGTGCGATCATCGGCGCGGTTCCGGGACGTCGGCTTAGCCCCAGCGCGTTCCCGTGGCCAGGGCCAGCGGCCGAATCCCGCGTTCGTTTGGCGCTTGTCCGCGCGGCGTCGAGCCTTCACGATGCGCCGGCCCGCGGAGGGGCGCAGAACGGTCTGCGGCTGCCGTGCGGGAGGTCCCTGGAGGGGGGCATGAAGCTCTGCTTTCTCGATGCACTGCCGCTCGGTGACGGCGCCGTGCGCGGCTGCGCGCTGGTGACCGACGCGCGGACCCGCCCACTCGAGTTCCGGGTGACCGAGCCCGTCGTCGCCTCCGAGCTCCAGCGCGTTCTCTACGGCGCGGTGCTCGACGAGCACGTCGTGGGCGATCTCTGCGCGATCCCGCTGCTCGAGGCGCTGCGCGAGGATCTCGACTGCATCCTCGTGCGCGACCAGGCGCTGCTCTCGCTCCAGGCATCCCGCCCCGAACCGGTCCTCTGGATCGGAAGGGATGACGACGGCCCGCACACCGCCGACGGCAAGCCCGGCATCGTGCTCGGCTACCACGGCGACGGCGAAGACGAGGGCATCAAGCGCGCGCGCCAGTCGCTGCGTGGCGTCGCCGAGCACTACGACCTCCTGGAGCCCTTCGCGCGGATCGAGCAGGCCGTGGCCCAGCTCCACCGGGCGGCCCCGGCCCAGACGGTCGGCTGAGGGGCGCGCCGCCTCCCGCATGGATCGGACCCACAAGCGCGCGGTTCGTCGACTCCTGCGCCATGCGCGCCCGGCCGTGGCGGAGTTCCCGCTCCCCGATCCGGCGCGCGCGGTTGCGAGCACCGAGATCGGTCCGGTGAGCGTCGTGGGGGCTGCAAGCGTGTCGGAGCCGGTCGGCTTCGCGGATGCGCCGGCCGTCGTCCTCGAGCCACTCCGCCTCGAGGGAAGCGTGCCGCGCGTCAGCCGGGACCTGCTGACGCCGCTGACGACTCCCGAGGGAGCACTGCGCGGCAAACAGTTCGGGACGCTGCGACCGAAGGCGGCCGAGGCACCGCAGAGCCAGGGCGATGCCGGGCGGTCCGGCAAGCATCGGAAGGCCTACAAGGAGCACCGCCTGACCAACGACGTGCTCCGCCAGACGATGACCGTCTGGGACCTGCTGCTGCCGCTGCTCCACCCGCCGCTCCCGCTCGGCACCGACGACGCCGCCTGCGACCTTCCGCACCGGCTCTACCGCTACCAGGTCGACGGCATCCAATTCCTCAAGTCGTCGCCGTCCGCGCTGCTCGCCGACGAGATGGGGACGGGCAAGACCGTGATGAGCACCGTCGCGCTGCGCCTGCTCTTCCGCGAGGCGAAGATCGCGCGCGCGCTCGTCGTCGTTCCGCTCAGCGTGCTGGGCGTCTGGGATCGCCACCTCGCCGAGTGGGCCCCCGAGCTCGGCGTGACCGTCGTGCACGGCGATGCCAAGACGCGCTGGGCCGATTGGCGCTGCCCGGCCCACGTGCACATCACGACGTTCGACACGCTGCGGACCGACCTGCTCGGGGGCGTCGCGCCCGGTCGCAACGG
>JBEAPQ010000333.1:0-2881 GCA_041164325.1 Planctomycetota bacterium
CACCGAGCATCCGCCGCACGCCGTGCGGGGTCTCGACGTGGCTGTGGATGTAGATCGACTGGTTGAACCACATC
Organism: Planctomycetota bacterium; assembly: GCA_041164325.1. GTDB lineage: Bacteria > Planctomycetota > UBA1135 > UBA1135 > UBA2386 > JAQCBR01. The sequence continues at coordinate 75 of JBEAPQ010000333.1, forward strand.
TGGCCCGCGGGGCCCCACCGCAGCGTGTGCACGAGGTGGTGGGTGTCCTCGGTGCCGAAGCCCGACAGGACGACCGTGCGCCGATCGGCCTCGCCGTCCCCGTCCGTGTCCTGCAGGAACAGCAGCTCGGTCGAGTTGATGACGTAGACACCGCCGTCACCCGGCAGCACGGCCGTCGGGATGTGGAGGTCGTCGGCGAAGACGGTCGACTTGTCGGCCTTGCCATCCCCGTCCACGTCTTCGACGACGTAGACGCGGTCGGCCTCGGCCTGCCCCGGCTCGATGTGCGGGTAGGTCGACGAACCGACGACCCAGAGCCGGCCCTCGCCATCCCAGTTCATGTGGATCGGCTTCTGGATCAGCGGCTCGGCGGCGAACAGCGTGATCCGCGCCCCCGCCGCGACGGTGAAGCCGTCGAGCTGGGCCTGCACGGACGGGTCGGGGATCTCCCGAAGTCCGCGCTGGGCGGACAGCAGAGCCGAGGTGGCCGCGAGAGCGGCGAGCGTGCGGCACAGCATGGTTGGATTCGTCATGGCGACCTCAGCGATCTCCCTTGCCTTCGAGACAGAGACGACGCAGCGCCTCGACCTTCACCTCGGCCTCCTGGATCAGCGGGTCGAACATCGGGATCTCCTTGGCGTTCTGACCCTGCTCGTGCTTCCGGAACAGGAAGAGGTAGGTCTCGTTGGCGGGTCGCCAGCGGTGGAAGAACAGGCGGTTCTTCTGCACGACCAACTGGCGCAGCGCCTCGAGCATGTCGCCCTGCCCGCCCCACCAGCTCGGCAGGGCGAGCCCGAGGGCCTGGGCCAGCGCAGCGGCGGCGCGCCGGTAGCCAGCGTCCGTGTGGTGGATCCCGTTCGACGTCCGCGGCTCTTCTCCCTGGACCAACGTGCCAGCAGGCGTCGACAGGGCGGTGAACAGGTCCGCGCCGCGGACCCCTCGTGCGGTCGCAAGGTCGAGGATCGCGCGGCGGACGACCTCGAGCCGGGCCTGCGCATCGCTCATGTCCGGCAGAGGCGCGCCGAGCTGCTCGAACGGCGGCGGCGTGACGAGGACGATTTCGCGGAGACCGTCCCCGGCTGCCTTGCGCACCGCGTCGATCAGTTGCCCGTAGCCCTCGACGAAGACCTGGACGCTGTCCTCGAACGTCGCGGCCGAGCGATCGGCTGCGCCCGGCTCACCGGTCCACGGACGGCCGACCGTCAGCGCGACCTCGGAGCCGTAGCACAGCAGCACCACCTGGGGCGCGCATTCGGCGACGGCCTTCTGGAGTCGATCACGACCTTCGGAAGGCGGCCCGAAATAGCTCCGCGCATCGCCGAAGACCGAGTCACCACTCCAGCCCAGGTTGCGGACGCGGAGTGAGTCGGCGCCGCCCGCCAGCAGGAGCGCGGTCTCGAGGTGACCCGATCGCTGCGCGCGCTCGAAGAACGCGTTGCCGACCAGGGCCACGCTGTCGCCGTCACGGAGCGCGAGGGGCGTTTCCACCTGGGGGGCAGCCCAGGCGGGGATCGCGGTCGCGAGGAAGAGGAGACCTGGCCGGAGCCAGCTCACGAGGCAGTGGGTTCCAGGGGACACGGCGCGCCAACGTAGCGCGGGCCCCGGCCCACCGCCCGCCCGTCAGGCGCCCGGCTCGCTCCCGTGGCGGACCTTGACCACCGTGTGGATGCCGCCGCGCACCATGAAGTCCCCCTCGACTTCCATGAACCGCGGCGCGCACGCCGCGACGAGGTCATCGAGGATCCGGTTGGTCACCGCTTCGTGGAAGGCCCCGACATCCCGGTAGCTCCACAGGTAGATCTTCAGCGACTTGAGCTCGACGCAGTTCTGGTCCGGCACGTAGCGGATGCGGATCGTCGCGAAGTCCGGCTGTCCCGTCTTCGGGCAGATGCACGTGAACTCGGGGCAGTCGAAGCGGATCTCGTAGGGCCGCGTCGGGTTGGGGTTCGGGAAGGTCTCGAGCATGGGGAGGGGTGGTAGGACAGAACGCGCGGCCCCGAAGGGCGGGCCGGGGGAGAAGGTTTAGCGCGCGGAACACCCCAGGGCACGTCCGGCGGGGCACCCCCCTCCGCCGGGCGACACGATCGGCTAGGCTCTCGCCGCCTGCCCGAGGCCCCTCAACCCAATCGCCGCGTCATGAAGGCACTCCCGCGTCGCGTCCGCTTCGCGTCGGGCACCCTGGCACTCGCGCTCGTCGCAGCCTGCGTCGGGCCCGTCAGCGAAGCCGTCGACAGCGTTCCTCCTGACTCTCCGCACGATGCGGCGGCTTGGCGCATCGGTCGCTACGCCGACGAGAACGGACAGATCCCACAGCAGGCCTGGCAGACGGCCTTGATGGAGCGCGAGCGCACCGTCGCAGCCACCGCAGCCCGGCCCGAGGCGGGCGGCATCGCGAGTCCCGCCTGGGTCGAACGTGGCCCGGCGAACGTCGCGGGCCGCTCGCGCATCCTCGTGATCGATCCGCGCGACCCGCAGCGGATGTTCGCGGGCTCGGTCAGCGGCGGGCTGTGGCGCAGCACCGACGGTGGCGCCAACTGGGCACACGTCGACGACTGGTGGGGCAACCTGTCCGTGCCGGCGGTCACGCTCGACCCGTCGAACCCCGACGTCATGTATGTCGGGACCGGGGAGGGCTTCTACTCCCTCGGTCACCTGACGCGGAGCTTCAGCCACTTCGTCCGCGGTGCGGGCGTCATGAAGTCGACCGACGGCGGCGTGACGTGGGCCCAGCTGCCGGCGACGGCCAGCTGGCTGCACGTGACCCGGATCGCCGTGTCGCCGACCGACCCGAACGTCCTGCTCGCGTC
>JBEAPQ010000334.1:0-2611 GCA_041164325.1 Planctomycetota bacterium
CGTGTGCGGCCGCTTCCGCACCTGGCTCTCGTGCGAGACCGTGAAGTTGAACACCGCGAAGAACGGCTGCTCCCCGTCGCGCCCACGCCAGTGCGCCTTGCCGTTCGACTGGTCCCAGACCTGCCCGGGGTCTTCGAGGTTGTAGTCCGTCTTCTGACGGTTGGTGCAGTAGTAGCCCGCCTGCCGCAAGAGCCTCGGGAACGGCACGATCGGCGCCGGCAGCGGGAGCCGACTGCGCTGGTGCTCCGCGCCGATCGACTGCGGGTGCACGCCGAGCAGGATCGTCGTCCGCGCCGCCGAACAGACCGGCGCGTTCGACCACGCGCGGTCGTAGCGGACTCCTGCGGCGGCCAGCGCGTCGAGGTTCGGCGTGTTGGCGACCTCGCTCCCGTAGCAGCCCAGATCCGGTCCGTTGTCCTCGCTCGAGATCCACAGGATGTTCGGCCGGTCCTGGGCGACCGCAGCACCGAGCGGGATCAGGGACACCAGGAGGGCGAAGAGGCGCATCGCCGCATCCTACGGCGCGAATCGCCCGGGTCGGGAGGAACGACAGACTTCGTCCGTCGTCGCCCAGATCGGAACCGCTCCATCGCCCAGCGCGTTGAGCGACCCAACAGGCCGGTCCTGGCGCGTCAGCCGCGTTCGGATCGGCAGGGAACGACACCGTGAACCAAGAATCTGCGATCCGTCCGTACTCTCCGCTCCGCGACCCCTGGCTGGTCGCCGTCTGGCCCGGCATGGGTGCCGTGGCCCACATTGCCGGTCAGCACCTCGTCGAGCATCTGCGCGCCGAGCACCTCGGCGTGATCGAGACGGGGCCGCTGTCGGAGCTCGACGCGATCGACGTGGCCGAGGGGCTCGTGCAGCCGGCTGAGGCGGTGGCTGGGCAGCTCTACGCGGTGCGTGGGCAGGGTGCCCGGGACGTGCTGGTCTTCGTCGGGACCCAGCAGCCCAAGGGCAAGGGTCTCGCGCTGTGCCGCGTCCTCGCGAACCGTGCGCGGTCGTTGGGCGTGCAGAGGGTCCTGACGTTCGCGGCGATGGCGTCCGGGATTCACCCGACCGCCGACCCACGTGTGCTCGTCGCTGCGACGGCGCCGGCCCTGCTGGGTTCGTGCCGGGAGCAAGGTGCGGACGTCCTCCAGCACGGTCAGATCGCCGGACTCAACGGCGTGCTGCTCGCCGCCGCCGCCGAGGTCGGCATCGACGCGGCCTGCCTGCTCGGCGAGATGCCGTTCTTCGCGGCGCGCATGCCGAACCCCAAGGCCGCGCGCGCGGTCATCCAGCTGTTCGGGCGCCTGGCCGGTATTCCCCTTTCTGGAGCCGAACTGGGGCGCGAGATCCAGGTCATCGAGAAGCGACAGATCGCGCAGTTCGACAAGCTGCGCCGCGCGAGCGAAGGGCCGGAGGGTCAGGAGTTCGTGCGAGGTCTTGGTGCCTTCCTCGAACAGGCGGCCGGTCTCGAGGCCGAGGGTGCATCGCCGGAAGAGGACGAGATCGAGGGTGTCGATACGTCGGGACTGGACCGTGAGACGCTCGCGCGCATCGAGGCGCTGTTCGAGGCGGCTGGTGCGGACCGGAGCCGCGCGGCCGAGCTCAAGCAGGTGCTCGACGCGCACGGCGTCTTCCGCGAATACGAGGATCGCTTCCTCGACCTGTTCAGGACGCGCTGACGCGGCGGTGGTGGACGGCGCGGCACGAGGATCGTCTACTCACCCGCGATGATCTTCCGCCACCTCGCACTCGCTGGCCTGGCCGCAGCCCTTCCCGCGCAGCAAGGAGACAGCCTCGCCGCCCGCATCCCGCAGGGCTTCCGCAACGTCGTCTACGTCGGCGACGTGCTGCCTCGGATCAAGACGCTCCTGACGTCCGAGCGGCTGGAGGCAGCGTGGAAGGAAATGGCGCCCGGCCTCGCGGTGCTCGAACCGTCGCTGCGCGGGGTCTCGCCCCGTTCGATGATCGGGCCGCTCGAGCTGATCGAGACGCTGATTCCCCAGGAGGCCGTCCTGGCGATGCCGGATCGGACGATGGCCGACTACGGGGCGCTGCTCCACGGCGGGCTGGCGCTGGCGTTCGGCTACCTCGTCGTCGACCAGGGAGGGATCGACGAGCCGGCACTCGAGGGTTTCCGCGATCTGGCGGCCGAGCTCTTCAACGACGTCGAGGCGCCGACGTTCCAGCTCTCGCTGCGGGCGCGCAACGAGCGGATCGCCGAGACCTGGTTCGACGACGCCCTCGACATGCTCGAGACGATGTCCGTCGTCGAAGGCATGCAGGTCGTCGTCGAGGACCAGTTGGTCCGGGTCGAGGTCTCTCTCGGATCGCTGGTCGACTCACCGCTGATCGGCGAGCTCGGGATGTTCGGCATGGCGGATGCGTCCGGAGTCCTTCCGGCCGACCATGGCGCGACCGAGCAGATCCGCGCGTGGCTGACGAGCCTGCGGCTTCGCGTCGAGCTCCAGCAGCAGGGTGACGTCCTCGAGCTGCGTGTCGGCGAGTTGCCCGAGGGTTCGGGCGATGGCGCCCGCACGTTCGATGCCGACACCGTGCTGCAGGTCGAGTGGGTCGCGGAGGAGTTCCTGCCGTTCGCCGATTCGGCCTACGAGATGGTCTA
>JBEAPQ010000335.1:0-3471 GCA_041164325.1 Planctomycetota bacterium
TCCCGTCGACGTCCACCTCGAGGATCCGCGCATGAAGCATCGCCTCGAACGCCTCGAGCGATCGCGGCAGGTCCGACACCGCACCCGACTCGAGCAGCTTGCCGAGCCCGCCGCGATGCGCATCGCGGAGGAAGATGGCGGCCTCGCGCGCGTGTCCCGCGAAGACCAGCGGGAGATAGACGCGAAGGAGCGGACCGAACACGCAGTCCGATGGATCGAAGCGGTGGGCGTCGTCGGCCGCCTCGAGCTCCGAGACGGTCGACGCGATCTCCGCGAGCGCGCGGTCGATGCCGAAGTCCGCGCGGAAACCATCGCGCGCGCGGTCGGCGGCCGGATCGACGGGTCGCGGCACAAAGCCGTCTCGGTCGAGCCACCCGTCGACCGCCGGCGAAGTGTTCGCGGCCCCCGAGTTGAGCCAGCAGCGGAATCCGAGCAGCCACTGGTGCCAGCGTGACGGGGCAGGGGGGATGGACCCGCCGTCGGCCGGATGAACGGGGTGCGTCTGGGCGGGGCCAGGCTTCCCGCCACCGTCGACGAACGACTCCTCGAACAGACCATTCTGCAGATGAAATCGCGGGAGGAATCCACCGCGCCCCTCGAGGTCGAAGACCCAGGTGTCGCTGTAGCCACCCGAACCCCCCGAGTCCGAGCGCAGCCAGAGCACGGGAACGAGCATCATCTGAGGTGGTGCGCTCTCCCATGAGTCTGCGGCGATCCAGGCCCCGCCGACGCTCGGAAGGTGCACCTCGGAGTCGAACACGACTCGCCCCGCACGGTGGATACGGACCCGTTGGAGCCACAGCTCCGGTACATCGTCCCATCGCGGACGAAGGATCTCGACCTGGCAGTCGAAGACAGTATGAGTCTCTTCGACTTTGTATTCCGACAAGATGACCTTCAAGACGGTCGTCCGAACGGTCTCCCCGGCGCTCCAGGCGGACAGAGTTAGTGCGATAAGGAGTACAAACGACCCAATGACGGGGTGCCGTCTGCGTCTCCACGCGTCGCGCTCCCCGTGGATCGGACGTCCACACTCCGTGCAGGGCGTGTGGGCGACCACGATTCCTGGAGTCAGCGGGTGTCGGCAGCGCGGGCATGATCGGACGGCTGGGCGACGCCCGACGAACAGCGCCACGGCCACTGCCACGGCAGCGGCAGCGAGGATCCAGCCCAGAACCGTCAGCGCCACGCTCATGTCGGGAGCGTATCAGGCGATGCGGCGAGGTTGGGCCCGCGCGATGCCGGCGAGAGATCCGCCCAGACAGCGAGGCGGGGGGGAGGGGGGAGGGGGGAGGGGAGGGAAGGGAGCTCGGAGCACAGCGCGGTCATTCAGGAGGGGCATCCAGGCCGGACCCGATCGACGCGGGCCTTGGCGGTCGACACGCGCATGCCGCACGGCGGAGCCGGGGCGCCGGGGCGCCACCCACCCATCCGCGCGGTCGAATCGCTCCGTGCCTCGCCAGCGAGCGCCTACCCTCACCACCCGCGGAGGCGCGACCGCAGCGCCTTGTGAACAAACCGACCGTTTGCCTACCCGAGAAACCACATGCTCCACTTCGCCGCTCCGTCGCTCCTCGTCGCCAGCACCCTCGTCGCAAGCGCGCTCCTTCCCGTCGCGACCGTCGCACAGGACGCCGAGACCGCGCCGGCCGCCGTCGCAAAGGGCGTCACCGCGTACACCATCGACGACGTCCACTCGTGCGCGCTCTTCCGCGTGAAGCACGCGGCCGCGAGCCAGTTCTGGGGCCGCTTCAACGACGTGTCGGGAACCTTCACCGTCGCCGACGATCCGACGCGCATGGCGTTCTCGGTCGAGATCAAGGTCGACAGCATCGACACCGCCGAGCCGCGGCTCGACGGACACCTGAAGAGCCCCGACTTCTTCAACTCCGCCGAGTTCCCCACCATGACCTTCGCGTCGAAGTCGGCGAAGAAGGCCGCCGGCGAGAACATGTTCGAGGTGGCGGGCGACCTGACGATGCACGGCGTCACCAAGGCGATCACCGCCATGGTCGAGCTCACCGGCGTCTCCGACATGATGGGCGGCCGCGCGGGCATCGAGGCGATCTTCACCGTGAAGCGCAGCGAGTTCGGCATGACCTACGGCGTCGAGAAGGGCGCGATCGGCGACGACGTCCGGGTGGTCGTGAACCTCGAGGGCGTGCAGGCCAAGTGAGTGTCGTGGGAGCCGGCGACCGAGCAGGCCTCGACGGTCGCGGAAGATCCTCGCCACCTCGGGCCCGCTCGAGGGGGATCTCCCGAAAATCCACTTCGCGGTGCAACCCGGCGCGCGCTTCGCCCGTAGTTGATCACCTCTTCCTTTCGAACATGTCCGCCCGTCCGGAATCTGCGCGGCCCCGTAGATGTCGGCGGGCGGCATGCCTTTTCGCGCCGCGGACGTCGGCTGGACGAGGCGACCCGCTTCCGCAGAGAAGCGGCACGACTTCATGGAAATCGAAAGGTCTGCTGTGACGGCGCGGCTTGCCAGCCCGTCCGTTCCATGGTGGAGGCTGCCGACACGCCGAAGACCGAGAGGAATCGAGCCCGCTGCGGATCCCAGATCCGGCGCGGGCCTCGACATGTCGTCGGCGCACCTCGCACGACCCGGACGAGTGGGGGCCGATGCCGCCGTTCCCGAGATCCGACGACCCGGACGTCCCTCCACGGAACTCGGACCGACGGCAGACTCCGCCTTCGAAGACGGGTGGCGGGCAGGGAGCAGGGGCTGGACTGGGCATTGACCGGGAGACGGAGCGAAACGTCGCTCGGGAAGCAAGAACTGAAGGCGCGAACCGAAAGCACGAACCGAAAGCACGACTCGCGAGCACGATCAGGAAGGACTCGACCATGGAAGAGAAGGACCTCGAAGCCGCACGGAATGAGGAAGACGCACGGGTTGAAGACGCCAACGACGGCCCGCGTCGCGGGAAGTCGGAGCCCGACGGTCCGATCGAATGCGGCGCGCCTGATCGTCGACCGACCCCGGGGCCGGATCGGCAACCGCCTTCTCCTCCGGAAGGACGCGACTCCGGAACTCCGGAATGCGTCGATCACCCGACGGTCGAGAAGCCGCCCGTCGCGCGCGAGCAGCGGGCGCGCCGTGGAGGTTCGGCCACAGGGAATCCAGACGGTTCCGTTTCGTCGGTTCGAGGCGGCCGGCGGCCGGCTTCGTCCGCCGCCATCTTCGAAGTGCCGACCATCGCGCACTTCCTCAGCTACTCGAGGACGCCGCAGTTCGTCGAGGCGCGGATCCTCCGCGCCCTGGCCGAGCGTCGACCGCTCGACCACATGCTCGTGCACGGCGTCCCAGGATCGGGCACGACGATCTTCGCCCGCGCGATCGTCCGCGACTACGCCCCGCGTCGCGTCGTCGAGATCGACGCGATCGAAGGCGTCACGCAGCAGAAGTTGATCCGCGCTATCCAGCGCACCGGAGAGATGGGCGTCCTCCTCCTCCGGCATATCGAGCTG
>JBEAPQ010000336.1:0-4898 GCA_041164325.1 Planctomycetota bacterium
GTCGGAAAGCTGGATCAGCACGCGCTTGTCGTCCGCGTCCACCGCTTCGCGGCAAAGGGATGCGTGCGTCAGCACGAGGCCGTCCGCGGTCAGGACCGCACCGCTGCTCGGACGCTCGATCCGGAACGTGTTGCGGCCGTTCACTTCGACGGCCACGTGGACGACTCCGAGCGCGGCGCTCTCGAACGCGGCGGCCATCGGGCCACCTGCCCGGCCGTCGTCGAGCGGAGTGACGAGGCTGAGGTTCTGGGACGTTGCGTCGGCGCCGAGGCCGGACAGGAAGGCCAGCGCGGCCGCGGCCGCACGTCGTTCAGGAGTCTGCATCGGGAGGTGCGGTCGGTGCCTCGTGGGCGACTCGGCCGCGGCTCTCCGCCATCGGCCGTCTCGCGCTCGGGGTGCGGATCAGTCCTTCTTCATGCCCTCGTTGTGCTCGGCCCGCTTCAGGCTGAGCTCGAGCACGCGCTTCTGGTGTGTGAGGTAGTACTCGAGGGACCACTTGAACGACCCTGCGCTCGCGGCGACCGACTCTTCGTAGTGCTTCCAGACGGCACCCTTGGTCTGGTCCTTGGTCGAGGACTCGAAGTGCTTGGTCGCGTCCTTGAGCGGCGGGAAGAGCCGGCCAGCCGGTCCGAGGATCTTGGTGACTGCCTTGATGTCGTCGCGCGCCTTGCCGCCCGACTCGAACCCGGACACGCCCTCGATGACCTTCTCCAGCGTCTCCATGGCCTTCAGCAGGTCCTTGGAGGACGCGTCGGCGACCGACGGCTTGAGCTTGGGTGCCTCGACGAACCGTTCACCCTTGCAGGTGCCGCAGGGGAACGCACCGACCCCGTCGCAGCACCCGCACTTCTGGCGACGGTCGCCGCCACCCTCGACGAGGAACGAGCCCTTGCCGTTGCAGACGAAGCACCGGGTCACCGCTGCGCCCGAGCAGGTGGGACACGGGGCCTTCACGAGGATGTCGTGGGTTTCGCCGCTGCCCCCGCAGATCCGGCAGGCGGCCTTGCGGGTGTTGTGGCACTCCGCGCAGTCCTCGCAGTCGCCGTCGTCGAACCGCTCGCAGTGGCGGCACGTCATCGTCTTCTGGCCCTTGCAGTTCGGGCAGCGCTCGGCCGCGAACACGACCCACTGCTGGAGGCCCTCGGCGTCGACCTCGACCGCGCGCTCGTAGCGCGCGGGGTCCGGGATCAGGAACGGCTCCGGCTTCTTCGCCTGGGCCTGGGCAGAGGCGGCGGCGAGGAAGAAGGTCAGGACGACGAGAAGGGTGCGCTGGACGTGTCTCACGGGGTTTCTCCGGATCGGAGGGAAGCGTGCACCTTACCGCAGCAGGGTCGGCGTGTGCATCCGAGGGCCGCCTACGACGCGGCGTCGAACCTGTGTTCCGGTCGGCCTACGATGCTGGGTGCGCCCCGGGGCCGGGGCGCATCCAGATCGCCATGAATCCACTCCAAGACGTCGTCTTCACCGAAGCCCACCAGGAAGTCCGTGCCGCAGCACACAGGGTGGCCCGGGAGTGTCTCTTGCCCCAGGCCTCCCAGCACGACCGCGACCACACCTACAACGAGGACGCGATGCGGATGGCGGGGGAGCTCGGCCTTCTCGGCACGTGGATCCCGAAGGAGTACGGCGGCACGGGCGTGGGTATCCTCGGCCTCGCGCTCGCCGTGGAGGAGTTCAGCAAGGCCGACCCGGCGTTCGGCGTGGCGTTCGCCGTCAACGCGCTCGGCTCGATCCCGCTGCTGATGGGCGGGACCGAGGAGCAGAAGCAGCGCTACCTGCCGCGCGTCGCGCGGGGCGAGGCGGCCTGCGCGTTCGCGCTGTCGGAGAAGTTCGCCGGTTCGGACGCTGGCGGCCTCGCGGTCCGCGCCGAGAAGGTCGACGGCGGCTGGCGCCTGTCGGGCGAGAAGAAGTGGACGACGAACGGCTCGCGCGCCGACATCGTCATGTGCTTCGCGGTGTCGGACCCCGAGTCCAAGTCACGGCGCATCTCGGCGTTCATCGTCGAGAAGGGCGACCCCGGTTTCTCGATCCAGAAGGTCGAGAACAAGATGGGCATCCGCATGGTCCCGGTCTGTGAGACGGGCTACGACAACGTCTTCGTGCCGGACGATCGGCTGCTCGGCGAGAAGCCGGGCATGGGCTTCAAGCACTCGATGATGACGCTCGACTGGGCGCGTCCCGGCGTCGCGGCCCAGGCGGTCGGCACCGCGGCGGGCGCACTCGAGTTGGCGACGACCTACGCGACGCGCCGCAAGCAGTTCGGGCAGCCGATCGCCGGCTTCCAGATGATCCAGGCGATGCTCGCCGACATGGCGATGCAGACCGAGGCGGCGCGCTGGCTGGTCTACATGTGTGCCGCGCAGGCGGACGCCGGTGTCTCGGTCAACAAGACCGCGGCGATGGCCAAGTGCTTCGCCAGCGACACGGCGATGAAGGTCGCGACGGACGCGGTGCAGGTCTTCGGGGGCTACGGCTTCATGGAGGACTACCCGATCGCCAAGTTCTTCCGCGACGCGAAGATCCTGCAGATCTACGAGGGCACCAACCAGGTGCAGCGGATGGTGATCGCGCGCAACCTCGTCAAGGAAGCCGGCCAGCACGACTACCTCGCTGCGTTCATCCCCGGCGAGACGCAGGACACGTTCGCGGAAGCGCCGCTCGAGTCCGTCAACCTGTGAAGCTGCGGGCCTGTCCCGGCAGAGATGGCCCGTTGCGTCTAGCATGGCCCGGCCCTGCGCACGCTACGCCGGAGACTCGATGCGCCTGACCCTGCCCGCGGCCTTCCTCTGTGCCTCGATCGCCTTCGCGGCGGTCTGCGCCGCCGCGGCGCCCCACGGCGGTGGCTACCGCAACCCGCCGGGGTTCATCCCGCGGAAGGCAGCCCCCGTCGGCGAGGGCGCGACCAAGCGCCCGGACTCACCGCTCGCGCCGCCGCAGCCCGACAACGGCTCGGGGCCGCGCACGGGCGGCGCGAGCCCCGGGCCCGTCGGTCCCGGGATGCGCCCGCCCGCCGGAGGGAGCGGCCCCAGCACCGGAGGTGGCATCGTGCTCGGGCCCGACCCGACGCGCTGGCAGGACTGGTGGGAGCTGAACCGCGACCCCTTCCTGCGGCTCCGCGAGGCGGTCCGCGCGCCGTCGGTGGTGACCGGCTCGGCCGAGTTCTTCATGGGTGCCGGGCGTCAGCGTGGCTCCGACACGCGGGCACCGACCGATGAGATGGTCCGCGAGCTCGTCGCTCCCCAGCTGCGGGCCTTGCTCGAAGGTGATCCGCACCGCGATCTGGAGACCGCGGCGATGGTCGCGCTCGCCAAGGTCGGCCAGGACCGCGCGCCGTTCGACGTCGTGCCGCTGCTCGAGGAGCGGCTCCGCGATCCCGATCAGGAGGTCCGCGAGACCGCAGCCCTGGCGCTCGGGCTCTGTGGCTCGCCGCAGGCAATCGACATCCTGGATGCGCTCGTCCTCGACACAGAGGCTGCGCGCCTGCGCGTGGAGCGGGGCCGCGTCGAGGATCGCGTCCGTGCGTTCGCAGCGTACGGCCTCGCGTTCGCGGCGCGTGCGGCCGGCGTGGAGCTGCAGACGGACGTGGTGGCCACGCTGCGGGGACTGCTCGACGGAGCGACGGACGACCGCGACCTGCAGGTCGCTGTGATCCTCGGCATCGGCCTCGCGATCCCTGCGGGCAGCGGAGGCGCGGTCCGCCGCCTTCGTGCCGGAGCGCTCGAAGAACTGCGCGCCGTCTGGGACCGGTCCGAGGGCCCGGGCTTCGACGTCGTGCGCTGCCACGCCGCGACGTCGCTCGCCCGGCTCCTCGCGGACGAGCCCGCCGAGTCGGTCCTTGCCGCGTTCCACGCGGGTCGCTTCGCGTCCGTGCTGGCCGACGCGGACGTCGGCGACGACCTCAAGCGCGCCGCTGCGCTCGCGCTCGGCACGCTCGGGCCGAGGCTCGAGTCTGCGCAGCGGGCGTCCTGCGCACGCGCGCTGATCGACGCGAGTCGGACCGCGAAGGACCACCAGGTGCGCTACTTCGCGTTCATCGGGCTGGGCGGTGTCGGCGGTGACGAGGCGCGGAGCTACCTGCTCGAACAGCTGGCGACCGGGACCCGCGCGTTGGTGCGCCCCTGGGCGGCGCTCGGCCTCGGCCTCCTCGTCCACGCGACCGGGGACGATGCGACCGATGCCACCGTCGCGGCTGCCCTCGCGGCCCAGCTCGACGAGGTCCGCACGCCGGACGCGCGCGCCGCGTTCGCGGTCGCGCTCGGCCTGTGTCGTGCCGAAGCGGAAGCCGATGCGCTGCGCGCCCTGCTCGACGAGCTCGCATCCCAGGATGACGTCGCCGGACACTTCTGCACCGCATTGGCGCTCCTCGGCGACGACCGCGCGATTCCCCGGCTGCGGGAGCTCGTCCAGACCTCGGCCCGCCGACCCCAGCGACTTCGCGATGCCGCCGTCGCGCTCGGCGCTCTCGGCGACCACGAGGCTGCCGAGCTCCTGATCGCCGGCCTCCGTGACGGTCGTCCGACACTCGCCCAGGTCGCGTCGATCGCCACGGGCCTCGGCCTGATCGGCGACCGCCGCTCCGTCGAGCCGCTGCTCGCCCTCGCTGCCGACGATTCCGCCCCCGACCTCGCCCGCGCCTTCGCCGTCGTCGCCCTCGGCCAGATCGTCGAACGCAGCTCGCTCCCCTGGAACACGCCGTTGGCCGTCGGAACGAACTACCGCGCGGCTGTCGAAACGCTGATCGACGGGGTGCGTGGCATCCTCGACCTGCACTGATTCAAGCATGCTCCGGGGAGCGCTTGCGACTGTAGGTCGGAGTCTCTGAGGGCTTCCCCGTCTTCCGGTCCGCGCTATGCTGCGCACATGGAGAGTCATCCTCGTTGGGCGCCGCCTCGAGCGGC
>JBEAPQ010000337.1:0-3593 GCA_041164325.1 Planctomycetota bacterium
ACTGCCCCGGCGAGACGCGGCGCAGGTAGATCTGCAGGAAGGTCGGCGTTGCGATCAGGAGCGTTGCGCTGTTCCTGGCCACCAGCTCGCCGACGCCGGCGCCGTCGAGCGGGTTCGGGTGGAAGGCGATGCGCCCGCCCTGGCACAGCACGTGCCAGAGCGCGAGGTTCCCGAACGAGTGGAACAGAGGCAGCACGGACGCGAGCGTGTCACGGGGTTGGAACGGCACGATCTGGCCGATGGCATCGCAGTTGGCGTGCAGGTTCCGGTGCGTGAGAACGACACCCTTCGGCTGTCCGGTCGTGCCGCTGGAGAACAGGACGACGGCCTCATCAGACGCAGCGACCCGAGACGCAGCGCCGCAGCTGCGCTCGAGGCGGCCGATCGGCCACAGCAACGCGCGGGCTGCCGCCATCGCTCGTTCGCCCCGCTCGACGCCGGCCATCACGTCTTCGGCGAAGAGCAGGGTGACGCCGCCGAGGCCCTCGCGGACGTCGTCGGGGAGCCGATCGAGCAAGGTTCGCGACGTCAGCACGGTGCGGAGCCCGGCCTGTTCGACGGCCGATGCGAGTGCCGCTCGACCGACGGTGTAGTTCAGCGGCACGCAGGTCCTGCCGGCGAGGCTCGCGGCCAGTGCGGTCAGCGCGCCCGGGACCGAAGGAGGCAGCAGCACGCCGACGCGGGGCTGGTCGCCCCACGCGCTGCGGAGCCGACGCGCGAGGATCACCGCACCCGCCAACGTGCCGAGGCGTGACAGGCGGCGTCCGCCGAGGTCCGACATGCACGGTCGGAACGGCGCGCGGCGCACGTGCCGGATGAAGGGCACGTGCAGCGGCGGCAGCTCGTCGGCATGCAGCTGCGCGGCTCGCTCGGCCAGCGCCTCGACCGCGGCCCGGGCCTCCCGGGGCTCGACGTCACCCGCCGGGAGCGGCGCTCCGATCGACAGCGTCACCGGGCACGGCATCTGGTTCGGCAGCCACTGGAACCGACCCTGTCGGGCGCTCCCGAACGCCCCGTAGACGCGGTCCAGGTGCACTGGCAGCACGGTTGCACTTCGCCCGCGGGCGAGCCGCTGGAGTCCACGCCGGAACGGCAGCGTGCTCCCGGTCCGGCTGATCTCACCCTCGGGGAACATGCAGACGACCTCGCCCCGGTCGAGGGCTTCGCCGGCGGAGCGCAGCGCGCGGAGCACGTCCCGGGGGCCGCCGGTCGTGCTGATCGGGATGGCGCCCACCGCGTCCAGGAACGGCCGCAGCCAGCGCCGCTCGTACCAGTGCCGTTCGATGATGAAGCGGATCGGACGATCCGTCGCGCGGATCAGCAGCAGCGCGTCGACGAACGAGACGTGGTTTGGCAGCAGCAGCACGCCCCCGTCGTGGGGGACGTGGTGCGCGCCGAGCGTTCGCACGCGGTAGAGGGTGCTCGTCGCGAGGATCACCACGGTGCGGGCCAGCGCCTCCGGGAGGAGCCAGACGGCCCACGCGGATCCGGCCAACGTGATGCATGCAGCCGCGACGAGGATCGACGCGGATCCGAGTCCTGCGGCCGACAGCGCGAGGCAGCCGAGATTGCCGACCAGCATGCCGGCGAAGGACAGCATGTTGACGAAGGCGATCACGCCTCCTCGGCGATGAGCGGGTGCATGCCATTGGATCAGCGCGTTGAGGGGCACGATCACGAACCCGCTCGCCAGCCCGAGGGCCGTCATCGCGGCGAGCGTGCCGATGAGACCGGGCTGTACCGCTCCGAACAGGCCGATGGCCGCCGCGAGCCCCACGGCGCCGAGCGGGATCAGGCCCGACTCGACCTTGCCGGCGGACAGGCGCCCGGCGAGCAGGGAGCCCGTGCCCACCCCGATCGCGAACATGGCGTAGGGGAGCGCCGCGAGGCTGTCCGACAGGCCGAGCTCGTGGCGCGCGTAGACGAGGACGTCCTGACCGAGCAGGCTCGCGATGCCCCAGAACAGCGCCGTACCGAGCGTCGCCAGGTGGAGCGTGCGGTCCGAACGCACGGCGGCCACCGCGGCCCGGAGGGCGAGTCCGGCGGGCTCCGCGCGTCCGCTCGGCGCAACGGGCGGGATGCGCAGCGCTGCGACGAGACCACCGGCCGACAGCGCGGTCAGCACGGCTCCTGCCACCCAAACGGCTCCGGCGTGCTCGAGCAGCAGCCCGCCAGCAACCGTGCCGAGGATGATGGCGACGAAGCTCGCGGCCTCCAGTCGACCGTTGGCCCGTGCGAGGTGCTCGTGGGGCAGGAGCTCGGGCAGCAGCCCGTACTTTCCGGGTGCGAACAAGGCGCTCTGCAGTCCCATGCCGGCGAGCACGAGCATGGGCGCCCAACCGTGCGGGGACATGACGAGGGCTACCGTGCCCGCGGCCATCAGGAGGACCTCGGCGATCTTGGTGCGCACGACCAGAGTGCGCTTCGACATCCGGTCGCCGAGCAGCATTGCGGGCAGGGAGCCGAGCATCAGCGGCAGCGTCATGACGACGAACGCCGTCGTCGCGACGGCCTGTTTCTCGGCCTCGTCGCCTCCGTTCGCAGCCGCGAAGCCGAGCAGGACGACGATCATCTTGAACGCGTTGTCGTTGAACGCGCCGAGGAACTGCGTGGTCAGGAGCGGCAGCAGGCCGCGCGTGGTTTCGGTTCTGTTCATGGGGGGTCCCCGAGCCAGGGCTCCCGTAACCATCGCCTGCCCAGTCGTTCTCCAGGGAGAATTCACAGGTGGCAAGTCATGAAGCCAGGGTGAATGATGGCGGCGGAGGTGCGGGCGGCCTCCCACAGACCAACAGCACGATGACGATCGACCTGAACCGGCTCGCGGGTTTCCACCTCGTGGCGACGTCTGGCGGCTATGCGAAGGCCGCGCGGGCGGCGGACCATCCGATCACCCAGCCGGCGCTGCACCAGCAGGTCCGCAAGCTCGAGCGGGAGGTGGGGGTGGCCCTGCTCGAGCGCGTCGGCAAGGACGAGATGCGTGCGACTCCTGCGGGCCAGCAGCTTCTCGACCACGTGGGACCGTTCCTCCGCGATCTGCCGCGGATCGTGGCGCGTCTCCGGGCCGGTGACTTCGAGGGGTCACTGACGATCCAGGCCGAGTCGCTGCTGATCCGGCGTCTCCTCCCCGCGTGGCTCCACGCGCTGCGGAAGAGGTGTCCCGGCGCGGACCTCCACCTGGCGGAGATCGCGCAGGTCGACTTCGCGGGGCTGCGCGGAGGGCGCGTCGACGTGATCCTTGCCCATGCTCCGGAGGTTCCCGACGACATCGCGTCCGAACAGGTGGCGCGTGCCTTCGCGTGCCTCGTGGTTCCTGCAGAGCGTGCGCCGAAGCGGGGCCGGCCGCGTCTCAAGGACCTGGAGGACCTTCCCTTCCTCGCCTACACGGTCGGCACACGGAACCACGCGCTCCAGGCGAGGGCCCTCGAGCAGAACGACGTCCATCCCGAGACGACGATCTCGCTCGACACGGCGGATGCGATCCTGGGATTCGTCGAAGCCGGTCTCGGATGGTCTCTCGTGCCGGCCTTGGAACCGGACGGTCCGGCGGGCCGTCAGCTCGTTGCCTACCCGTTCGGTCGGCCGCGCGTGACGTT
>JBEAPQ010000338.1:0-5669 GCA_041164325.1 Planctomycetota bacterium
ACCCAGCCGCGCGTCAGCGCGCACGCTCGTGGAGGACCGCGACGATCGCTCCAGCGCTCGTCGCGTGTCCCACGCGGCTCGGCAGCCCGTCGGTGCCTGGGAGCAGCGAAGCCTCGCCGGCGCCGACGAAGCGGGCACCCGCGGCTTCCGCGACCTCCCGGTCGATGCCGTCGAGCGCGGACCACGCACCGGCATGGCCCACGACGAGGACGTCCGCTCCGGCGCGGCGACACGCGTCGATCGCGCGCCGCAGCCGCTCACCACGTGCCGCCGCCGCCTCGTCGTCGAGCGCGAGCGGCACCTTCGCGAAGGCCGCCGGCACGGGGCCTTCGGAACGCCCCTCGACCACGTCCACCTGCGTGAGCAGCGGGGCCACCGGCATGCCGAGGGCTTCGAGCTGCCGGAGTCGGATCCGCGCCGCAACCGTGTCGCCCGCCGCCAGCGCAGCCTGCGCCCGGCCGACGGGGTCCGTCGCCGCATCGACCGGCTCGAGGATCAGGCGCCCCCCCACCAGCGGACCGTCGAGCTCGAGCATCGAACGGTGGCGCTGCCAGCGCAGCGCGTGCTCCCCACCCTCGCCGTCGCGGAGCCGCAGCGTCTCACCGTCCACCCACCACGTGCTCTCGTTCGGGCCGAGCCTCAGCCTGCCGTCGGTCCCGAACGCGAGGATCGTCGCACCACTGCGCCAAGAGCCGTGGAGCAGGGTGGCCGTGTCACGCGGACCGTCGTCCTCGCCGAGCAGCATGATCCCCGCGTCCCGTCCGTCGATCCGCCAGCGTTCCCAGACCGACCAGGGCACCGGCGTCACAGCCGCGTCATCGGCGCCGAGCGAGAGCACGACCACTTCGGGACGCGTCTCGGCGAGCCACTCCGGCAGTTCGCAGAGCGCGTCTTCGCTGTGGAGTCGCGGTCTCGTGCGCACGTGGACCTCGTAGCGCGGTGCGCGCGCGCCGAGTTGGGCCGGCCAGACGTCTTGCCGCGCAACGCCCACGCCGAAGCTGCCGGCGTCGCCGACGACCATCAGACGTCCCGGCACCGGAGCGGACTCGATCCGCAGTGGGTCACAGCCTTCGGTGAGCGCGCCCACGATCCGGAGGCCGGCCTCCAGCCCCAACGGCGCAGCCGCCATGGCGAGAGCCCAGAGCGCGATGCGGCGACCGTTCATCGGACATCCCTCCGCACGGCGTCGCCCGCAGGCGCCCAGTCGCTGACGACGATCGCACGCTCGACGAAGACGTGCACGAGGTCCTTGGCCTTCAACACGCCGCGCTCGACGTCGTCGAGAGCCATCACGAGGCGGGCCCACGGGCCACTTCCCGGAGCCACGTGGCGGCGGTCGACCTCATGGCCGAGCTCCGACATCACGAGCAGCGCGAAGTAGTAGGCGGCAAAGCTGTCACCCGACACGGCGACCGGCGCATCGCCCATCGCCTCGGGCACGTAGGTCGCGGGCCCGGCGCCCGCATCCGGCATCAGCGCGAACAGGTAGTCACGCCTCTCCCGCAACATGTCACCGATCGTGCTGCCCGGCGGGAAACCCTGCACGAGGTCGACGAGGTCTACCGGCTGCCGCGCCTCCTGCATCATCAGCTGGAACGGGAACGGCGCGCCGAGCGCTGCACCCGCAGCCCTGATCCGCGCCACGACCGCACGCGCCGCGAGCACCGCACCCGCAGCGTTCCAGTGCGTGTCCCGCCGCGCGTACAGCTGGATGCCCGGGAAGTCCTGCTTGTGCGCCAAGAGGTCCGGCAGGAACTCGACGGCGCCCACGCCCGCGTTCTGGATCGCCGCGACCGCACGCTCGTAGAGCCGCGCCCGCTTGGGCGGCATCGCCCCGCCCTCGAACGCATGCTCCGGGTAGATCCGCGCCTTGTCGGGCGCGATCAGCACGTGGACCCGGACGCCGAGCCGCTCCGCGCGTTCCGCGACCCCGGTCCAGAACGCCTCCATCTCGGCGTCGTGCGCGGTGCCGTCCTCGTCGACGTAGGACTCCCACGCGAAGAACCACCCCGGCGTCTCGGTGAACGCCGAATCGGTGTCGAACACGCCGAGCGCCCACTCCGCCTGCAGGAACCACGTCCGCATCGCCAAGGTCAGCCGCGACGACTCACGCAGCCACTCGGACAGCTCCTCGGCGTACTGGCCCTCGGTCACCGTCTTCCACGTCGGCTCCGGCGCGGGCGCGAGCCCCCGGTGCGAGCCCATGCCGAGCCACCCGAGCGAAGTCGGACCGATCGCCAGCAGCAGCGCGAACACGCCGGCGCACGCCCACAGCTTCGCGGGGCTGGCCTGCTGCGGAACCGGGGTCGCTGCTTCCATCAGAAGTGGAAGTAGAGGAACGGATTGTGGCTCCGCGCCGCGAGCTGCATGACCGCGACGACGAAGAGCACGAACAGCCAGACCAGCGTCGTCGTCCGGAAGCCCCGGACGAGCCGCCACGAGTGGACGCCGAAGAAAGCGATCCCCACGCCGACCAGCAGCGCGATCCACGCCTCCTCGGGGTGGGAGGTCGCCGTCGGGACTTCACCGAGCCCCTGCGTGCCGAGCATCGCCGTCCACAGGCCGACGGCCGCGGACATGTCCCGCGCCTGGAACACCGCCCAGCCGCCGAGCACGATCGCGAACGTCACGAGCACCTGGAGCGGCTTCGGCAGGAAGCCCCAAGGCGCGCGCTTGCCCATCAGCCGCTCGAGGATCAGGAAGCCGCCTTGGTAGGCACCCCATGCGAGGAACTTCCACTGCGCGCCGTGCCACAGGCCGCCGAGCAGCATCGTCGTCGCGAGGTTGCAGTAGGTCCGGACCTCGCCGTAGCGATTGCCGCCGAGCGGGACGTAGAGGTAGTCCCGGAGCCAGGTCGACAGCGAGATGTGCCAGCGTCGCCAGAACTCGGTGATCGACGCCGAGTGGTAGGGCGAGTCGAAGTTCATCGGCAGCTTGAACCCGATCAGGAGCCCGAGCCCGACCGCCATGTCCGAGTAGCCGGAGAAGTCGAAGTAGATCTGGATCGCGAACGCGAGCACGCCGAGCCACGCGTCCAGGAAGCCGGGTGCTGTGGCCGCGAAGACCGGGTCCGCGATCAGCGACACGTGGTCGGCGATCAGGACCTTCTTCACCATCCCGACCATGAACAGCGCAGCGCCGGTCGCGAACAGCTCGACCGAGTGCTTGCGCTCGACCAGCTGCTCCTGGACGTCGCGGTAGCGGACGATCGGCCCCGCGACCAGCTGCGGGAACATCGACACGTAGCACGCGAGGTCGAGGATGCTGCGCACCGGCTTCACCTCGCCGCGGTACACGTCGATCGTGTAGCTCATCGACTGGAACGTGTAGAAGGAGATGCCGACCGGCAGGACGACGTCCTCCCAGACCGACGGCCCCATGCCTGCGTCCTGCAGCGTGCCGACGACGAGGTTCGCGTACTTGAACCACGCGAGCAGGCCGAGGTTCGTGACCATCGACACGAGGAGCCACGGCTTCCGGCTCCGCGCCTCGCCCGCTTCCCCCATCCGGATCGAGCAGAACCAGTCGACCAGCGTGCTGAACAACATCAGCAGCACGAAGTCGGGCCGCCACCACGCGTAGAACACGTAGCTCCACAGCGTCACCACGACGTTCTTGGACCGCAGCCCCGGCACGACCGCGTAGGTCAGCAGGAACAGCGGCAAGAAGCCGAACAGGAAGACGAGGGACGAGAAGACCATGCGCGGCTACCGCACGATGGCATCGGCGCTCTGGCGACGCCAGCTGAAGGTCGCAGGCCAGTTGGCCGCAGGCCCTCCGGCGGTGCCGGACACCAAGGCTCCCCGTTGTTCCGGGCATGATCCCAGACGCACCCCGCTCCTGGGGCGGGCTCCCTCCCCTTCCGCTCTCCTGAGACGCGCTTAGCCTAGGGTGCGAAACCGCTGCACGGCGGATAGGAGATGTGATGCTGAGACTCAAAAGATTGGGACTGGCGGTGGCCGCCGTCTTCGTGAGTCTCGAGCTGTTGCTGCAGCTCGGAGCTCTGTGCCTCTTCTGGCTCTATGCGCCAGGGAACACCGCCCCGGCTCCAGATACCCGTGGGGAGATCCTCTGCATCGGGGACAGCTACACGTTCGGTGTGGGAGCGAGCGCTCCGGCGTTCAGCTATCCGGGACAGCTCCAGACTCGACTGGATGAACACTCCTTGGCCCTGCGGGTGGTCAATGCCGGGTTCCCGGGACAACACAGTGCCGACCTCGCGCGCAGACTCTCGGCACAGATCTCCGCGCAGACCCGAGCCGTCTGCGTGCTCGTCGGCACCAACGATGCATGGAGACGACCAGCACCTCTGCCCCCCACGGAGGTCGGGGCTGTCGCCGCACCGACCGCAGCCCCCGGATTCGAGTGGACCTGGCGCACAGGCCGTCTCCTCGAGCTGCTCAGCCGCTTCACCTGGTTCAGCTGGGAACAGCAGGCCGGGTCGCCGCCGCAGGCGAAGCCCTCGAACCCGGCCGTGAGCCCGCAGAGCCGAGAGCGGATTGCCGAGGTCGTCGCAGGGTTCGAGCTGATCGTCGCCGCGGGAATGACGGTCGGGACTCGGCCTCCGGTCCTGCCTCGCGATTCGATGGCGCCCCCGCAGGGCTGGCAGGACAGCATCTGGAAACGCGTCCGCGCAGGAGACGTGGAGGGAGCGGTCAAGACTGCCCAGGAGTTCGTCGACGCCCATCCGGGTTCACCGAGCGCGCTCCAGAGCCTGGCCCAGGTAGCAACGCGCGCCGGAATGCGGGATCTGGCGCTCACCACGGTGGCACAGCTGGAGTCACGCTTCGAGGAAACGAGAGACCCAGCCGCCGAAGAGGCTCTCTGCATCGCATTGGCTGACGTAGGGCGCACAGAAGATGCCCACCGCGCAGCGAAGGCACGCCTCGCCGACGAGCCCGGGTCCGTCGGTGCGGCCTTCGTCTTCCTGAAGACCGGCTTCTCCCTCGGCTCCTTCCAGGAAGCCAAGGAGGTCCTGCCCCGCGCCATCGATCTGATGGGTACGAACAGGCCCTGGCAGACGGCTTCCGTCCTCGCGGACTTCGTGAGAATGACCCACGAGGAGGACCCGGAGCGGGCTGCGCAACTCCTGGTGGCTTCCTACCTGATCGAGCCCAGCATCGAGACCGCGCGGATCGTCACGCTGAAGATCGAGCGGAGCTGCCCTGCCGCCATGATCGTGCGCGTGCTGCGCGGACTCGATCTCCCGGAATCGAAGAGCATCCGCGACCTCCTCACACTGCTCGAGGACGAGGAAGACCAGCAGTGGCGCGAGACGCTGACCGGACATCTCGAGCTGATCCTGCACGCCGCGCAAACCCACGGGGCCAAGGTCGTCGTCCTCTCCTACCCATTCCACCAACCCGAGGTCGAAGACACCCAGAGGGCCTTCGCCGCGCAGCACGGACTCCCGTTCCTCGCCATCCGCGAACGGTTCGGCCACGAGCTCACGACCCTCGAGCGCGCGGACCTGTTCGTTGCCGACGGCCACTGCAACGACCGCGGCTACGGCATCATGGCGGAGGAAGTCGCGAACGTGCTCGTCCCGATGCTCCGCGACTGAACCCACTGCGACGGCACGCGCGGGAGCCGACTCCCCGGCATACTCCCCCCATGGCCTACATCCGACTGGTCTCCGACGAGGAGGCGAGTGGCGCCTGCGCGCGCGA
>JBEAPQ010000339.1:0-10523 GCA_041164325.1 Planctomycetota bacterium
CGGTCGTGCATCCGAGGAGTGTGCGGATGCGCTGTTCCGGATCACGGCGCTCGACCTGCCGGTCGACGTGGACGTGTGGAGGACCACCTGGGAGCGCCTGTCGTCCATCGACGGCTGGCGCATCCCGACCGACGAGGAGCTCGCCAAGAAGGCCGCCAACCGGAAGAAGTACGACGCGCTCTACGGGGCCAAGTCGGACGAGGCGACGACCTTCGGCGGCATTCCGACCAGTTCGACCCGCATCCTGTTCATCATCGACGTGTCCGGGTCGATGGCTGACTTCGTGGTCGAGCGGGAGAACTTCGACGCCGGCTACGAGGACTTCGAGAAGCTGACGATCGTCAAGACCGAGCTGATGCGGACGATCGACTCGCTCGGCGAAGACGTGCTCTTCAACATCGTCGCGTTCGCGAGCGACATCGACACGTGGAAGAAGAGCATGGTGCGGGCCAACAACGTCAACCGCGCCAGCGCCCAGGCGTTCGTGCGCAAGCTCGAACCGATCGGGGGGCCGGAGGCCCAGGCTCTCGCGGCCGCCGGGCTCGGTGGGACGGCCAACCTCGAGGCGGGGAAGACCAACACCTTCAAGGCGCTGATGTACCCGTTCGGCGTCGATCCGGATGCGAAGCGCCCATCCACCGGAGAGGAAGGGGCGATGACGAACCCGATCGACACCGTGTTCTTCCTCAGCGACGGTCGGCCGTCCACCGGCAAGCACACCGACACCCAGACGATCCTCGACGAGGTCGCGCGCCTGAACGGGATGTACCGGATGGTGTTCCACACCATCGCGATCGGCGAGTTCCAGAAGGAGTTCCTGCGGTCGCTGGCCGAGGCGAACGGCGGCGTCTTCGTCGACCTCGGTCGCTGATCCCGACGGCGACCGGCTCAGGGCGCTCGGGTGATCCTGCGTCCGGCCAGGAGGACCAGGACCGTCGCCGCCGTGCCGATCACGCCCGTCCAGAAGTAGGCGTCGGTCAGGCTCGGCAGCGACATCGCGAGCGGGAACGCGATCGAGAACACGATCCGCCCGGTGAACGACAGGATCGACAGCGTCGTGGCCCGGGCCTCGGACCCGATGCGGTGGTTCGCGAAGTCCTGGATGACGGCCCAGTGCATGCCGAACGGGATCTGGTGCACGAAGAACAGAGCGATTCCGAGCCCGTCCGGCCGGCCCGCCATCAGGAGCAGCGAGAGGGAGATCAGGAGCGGCATCGCCCAGAAGAGCGGGATCGGCCCGAAGCGGCGGCAGAGCCACGGCGTCAGGCGGCTGCACGGTGCGGCGACGAGATTGAGCGCGAAGAACAGGAACCCGATCGCCAGCGGATCCTCGGCGCCGACCTCCCGGAGGTAGGGCTGGTAGGTGTGGAACGGGAACCGCAGCAGCGCGAACAGCACGACGTAGTAGGCGAGGAGCCACGCGACGGCCGGGCGCCGCAGGTCCGCGAGCGCGTGGCGCAGCAGGGACGGGCCCGCCTTGTCGGCCTGCCGTGCGGCCGAGCCCTCCAGGTCCTCGAGGAACCAGGCGCACACGGCGGCGAGGGCGCAGAGTCCGGCCGTCGCGTGGATGGCCGTCGGGATATCCACGGCGGACACCAGCGCCCCGCCGAGGAGGAACGCCCCGGCCGTTCCCAGCAGCCGGGCGGTGTTCGCGATGGCTTCCTGGTGGTGGAACTCGGCGGCCCGTCCGCGCCGGCGCAGCGACTCGAAGAGCAGAGCGGCCGGGGGGCCGGACAGGATCGAGTGGCCGAGGCCGAGCAGGGCCTCGCCCGCGCAGAACGCCGGGAACGTGGTCGACGTCCCGATGACGACGAACCCGAGAGCCAGCAGGAGTGGGCCTGTGATCAGCGCGCGGCGCGGTCCGAACCGGTCGGCGAGGAGCCCGGTGGGGACCTCGGCGATGACCATCGTCACGTAGTAGACCGAGATCAGCGTCGCGTATTGGGGCGCCGTGATCCCCAGATCGTCGAACCAGAACCAGAGGAACGGGACGCAGGCGAACGGGTAGGTCAGCGCGGCGTAGGCGCGGAGCAGGCGGATCTGGCGATCGAGGGCGCGGTCGGACTCCATGCCGGGGCGGGCACGATGCCACCGCGTCGGAGGCGGCGCCACCATCCTCGCGCGTGCGTGACGGCCATTCCCGGGTCACGCTTGGACCCGGACCACGTGCCGCGGCAAGATGCGCGCCCGTGGACCGAGCCGCCGACTTCCGCAGCGACACGTTGACGCGCCCCTGCCGCGCCATGCGCGACGCGATGGCGACGGCCGAAGTCGGCGACGACGTGTTCGGCGAGGATCCGACGATCGCGCAGTTGGAGGCGGAGGCGGCGACCTTCCTCGGCAAGGAGTCCGCGCTGTTCGTTCCGTCGGGGACGATGGCCAACCAGATCGCGATCCACGTCCACTGTCGCCCGGGCGACGAGCTGATCTGCGAGGAGCGGAGCCACGTCTACTTCTACGAAGGGGGCAGCGTCGCCCGCCTTTCGGGTACCCAGGTCCGGACGATCCGCGCACCGTCGGGCTTTCCCACGCCGGACGATGTCCGCGCGGCCGTCCGTCCGGACGACCCGCACTTTCCGCGGTCGCGGCTGCTGGTCGTCGAGAACACCCACAACATGGCCGGTGGTCGCTGCCTCGCCCCGGACGCGATGGACGCCCTGGCGACGGCGGCTCGTGAGCGCGGATTGCTCGTCCACATCGATGGGGCTCGCCTCGCGAATGCGTCGGTCGCCCTCGGCGTTCCTGCTGCCCGGCTCGCTGCTGCGGCCGACACGCTGTCGCTGTGCCTGAGCAAGGGCCTGGGCGCGCCGGTGGGCTCGGTGGTGGCGGGGGACACGGCGTTCATCCGCGCGGCTCGCCGCGCGCGGAAGGCGTTCGGAGGCGGCATGCGGCAGGCAGGTGTCCTGGCGGCGGCGGCTCTGATCGCGCTCCGGGACGGACCGGGGTGGCTCCCCCTCGACCACCAGCGGGCGCGGCACCTCGCCGAAGCCGCAGCTGCGGTGCCGGGCCTGTCCGCGGCGCTTCCGGAGACCAACATCTGCATGGTCGACCTGGACACGCGCGTGCCGGAAGACCTCGTCGAGCACCTCCGTGTCCGCGGAGTGCTCGCCCTCAAGGTCGGCCCACAGCGGGTTCGCTTCGTGACCCACCGCGATCTGACCGATGAGGACGTGGACCGGGCGGAAGCCGGGCTCCGCTCGTTCCCGGCTGCATGACGGTCGGTCGACTTCGGCCGCTCCGACGACGACATTCCCGCACAGTCCTGACGATCCAGACCCACAGAGGCACGACGTGAGCATCTTCAAGGCCTACGACATCCGCGGCACCTACCCCGATCAGATCGACGAGGCCATTGCGCGGCGCATCGGCGCTGCCTTCGCCAAGTTCCTCGGCGCCAAGACCCTCGTCGTCGGGCGCGACATGCGGACGATGGCGCCGTCGGTCCAGGACGCGGTGATCGAGGGGATCCTCGACCAGGGCTGCGACGTGCTCGACATCGGTCTGGCCTCGACGCCGACGACCTACTACGCGATCGGCAAGCTCGCGTGTGACGGCGGGCTGTGCGTGACGGCCTCGCACAATCCGAAGCAGTACATCGGCTTCAAGCTGTGCCGTGCCGAGGCGCGCCCGCTTTCGGCTGACTACGGCATCCCGGACATCGAGGCCCTGGTGCGTGACGGAGACCTGACCCCGGTCGCCCAGCGCGGCAAGCGCGACCAGGTGCACGTCACCGAGGACTTCTGCGATCACATCGCGGGCTTCGCATCCGGCATCGCGCCGATGCGGATCGTCGTCGACTACGCGAACGGCATGGGCGCGCACGAAGGGCCGCAGGTCTTCGCGCGGATCCCGGGGCTGGAAGTCGTGCCGCTCTACGAGGAGCTCGACGGCACGTTCCCGAACCACGAAGCCAACCCCCTCAAGGAGTCCAACCTCGACGACCTCCGTGCCAAGGTCCGCGAGGTCGGCGCGCCGCTCGGGCTCGCGTTCGACGGAGATGCGGATCGCTGTGCGTTCGTCGATGAAGAAGGCCGCACGGTCCACGCCGATCTGATCACCGTCATCATCGGCCGCGGCATGCTCGAGCGGCACCCGGGCAAGGGGATCATCTACGACCTCCGTTCGTCCAAGGTCGTGCCCGAGGAAATCGAGCGGATGGGTGGGCGTCCGGTGCGCGAGCGCGTCGGCCACTCGTTCATGAAGGAGACGATGCGCGAGAAGGACTGCATCGGCGGCGGCGAGCTGTCCGGGCACTTCTACTTCGCAGAGAACTACTTCACCGACTGCGGCGTGCTCGCCGCGATCATGGTCCTGAACCAGCTGAGCAAGGAAGGCCGCTCGCTGAAGGCCGCTGCCGACGAACTGCGTCGCTACTACGGCACCGGGGAGATCAACTTCCGGGTCGAGGACAAGGAAGGGAAGATGCGCGAAGTCGAGGCGCGGTTCGCCGACGCCGAGATCGACCATCTCGACGGCGTGACCGTGACCTACCCGGACTGGTGGGTGAACGTCCGCCCGAGCAATACCGAGCCCTACCTGCGGATGTGCCTCGAGGCCGACACTCCGGAGCGGATGGCGGAGAAGAAGGCCGAGCTGATCGCGATGCTCGGCGAGCCCGTCTGAACCCGAGGTCCTGTTGCTCCCTCCTCCGAACGGCATCGTCACGACGCTGACCGACTACGGGTCGGACGACCCCTACGTCGGCATCCTCAAGGGAGCGGTGCTCCAGGGGCACCGGCGCGCGCAGGTGATCGACCTGTGCCACGCGGTGCCGCCGCAGGACGTCGAGGTCGGCGCGTTCTTCATGGGGGCAGCGCGTGGACGCTTCCCGGACGGCACCGTCCACGTCGGCGTCGTCGATCCCGGGGTGGGCACGGATCGCCGGGTTCTCGCGGTGCTCTCGAAGGGCTGCTACTGGATCGGGCCCGACAACGGTCTGCTCGACGCGGTGCTCGGCGACCCTGACGCAGAAGTCCTCACGGTCGATCTCGACGCGGTCGGAATCCAGCCCGCGTCGCGGACCTTCCACGGCCGGGACATCTTCGGGCCGATCGCTGGCCTGCTCGCCGGCGGCCGCTTCGGGTTCCGCGCGCTCGGGCGACGCGCCGTCGATCCGGTCCGCCTCGCGGTGGACCCCGCACCCCGGGTGCTGTTCGCGGACCGGTTCGGCAACCTGATCACGAACGTCCGCCAGGACGAGTGCGAAGGGCGGCTGACCCGCGTCGGCATCGGAGGGCGAGTGCTCGCGCTCGTCGGCACCTACGCCGAGTCCGGGGGTGATGCGCCGGTGGCTCTCTGGAACTCGTACTGCACGCTCGAGATCGCCGTGGCTGGCGGGTCGGCTGCGGCGGCGCTCGGCGTCGCGCGCGGCGAGCCGCTCGAAATCGAACTCGACGGGGCCTAGCAGGACAGCCGAGGAGATCTCCATGCAGCCGACTGCCGAACCTCGCCGCGTCCGCATCCTGGGTGTTCCGATGGACCTCGGCGCCGACCGCCGCGGCGTCGACATGGGGCCGTCCGGCATCCGCATCGCCGGGGTCCGCGGAGCTCTCCGTCGCCTGGGCTGTGAGGTCCTGGATGGGGGGGATGTCGTGGTGCCCACGCCCGAGACGCGGGATCCGGGCGATGGGCGCCTCAAGTACCTCGACGAGATCCAGGTCGCCTGTGACGCGCTGCGCGAGCGCGTGCGCGATGCGCTGGGCGCCGGAGAGGTCCCGGTGATCCTCGGTGGCGACCACAGCATCGCGATCGGCTCGATCGCCGGAATCGCCGAGCACTACCGCGCGCAGGGCCAGCAGATCGGGGTGATCTGGGTCGACGCCCACGCCGACATGAACACGCCGGACAGCAGCCCGACGGGCAACATCCACGGGATGCCGCTCTCGGTCGTCCTCGGTCTCGGTGAGCCGCGCCTGGTCGAGCTCGGAGGGTTCGCGCCGAAGGTCCTGCCGGAGCATGTCGCGTTGATCGGTATCCGGAACCTCGACGAGGCGGAGAAGCAGATCGTGCGTCGCTCGGGCGTGCACGCCTACACGATGCGCGACATCGACGAGCGCGGGATGCGCGCGGTCATCGCCGAGGCGATCGAGCAGTGTTCGCGCGGAACGGCGGGCTTCCACGTTTCGTTCGACCTCGACGGCATGGACCCGAGCGACGCGCCGGGCGTCGGCACCCCGGTCAAGGGCGGCATCGACTGGCGCGAAGCCAACCTGCTGATGGAGACCGTGGCCGACTCGGGGCGCATGCTCAGCGTCGAGATCACCGAGCTGAATCCGATCCTCGATGACCGGAATCGCTCGGGTCAGGTGGCCGTCGACCTGATCTCGTCGGCCTTCGGCAAGTCGATCCTCTGATCGCGAGACAGGGCCCCGTGAAGATCGCCTGCTTCGATGCGCTGTCCGGCGTCGCCGGCGACATGTGGGTCGGTGCCCTCCTCGACGCCGGCCTGCCGCTCGAACCGCTTCGTGCCGCCGTGTCGAGCCTGGACCTGCCGGGTGTGTCGATCCGTCGCGAGGCCGTCCAGCGCGCGGGCATGGCCGCGACCCGTTTCGTCGTCGACGGCGCGGAGGGCGGCCACGTGCACCGGGGTCTCCCGGAGATCCGGGACATCCTGGCCCGTGCCGCGGTGCCGGCGTCCGTCCGGGAACGTGCGGTCGCGGTGTTCGAGGCCCTCGGCGAAGCGGAAGCGAAGGCCCACGGCCTTCCGATCGACGAGGTGCACTTCCACGAGGTCGGCGCGGTCGATGCCATCGTCGACATCCTGTGTGCCTGCCTGGGGCTTCATGAACTGGGCGTCGAGCGGGTCTACTCGTCTGCCGTCGAGGTCGGGTCGGGCGCCGTCTCGTGCGCGCACGGCCTCCTGCCCGTTCCCGCACCGGGTGCGCTGTTCAACCTGCTGCAGGTTCCCGTGCGCCGCGGCGGCCTGCCGGGCGAGCGGACGACGCCGACCGGGGCCGCGCTCCTGCGCGTGCTCTGCGACGGCTACGAGCCCAACTTCCGCTTCGTGCCGACGGGGACGGGAATGGGGGCGGGAACGAAGGATGACAGGGCGACGCCGAACGTGCTGCGCGTGACGCTCGGCGAGATCGCAGGTCCGGACGGCGCCGGTCGCGACAGGGTCGAGGAGGTGGCGTGCAACGTCGACACCGCGGACGGCGAGCAGCTGGGCTGGCTCCTCGCGGAACTGCTGCGTCGCGGCGCGGTCGATGCCTGGGCGGTTCCCGCGACGATGAAGAAGGGGCGTCCCGGGCACGTGGTGCACGCGCTGGTGGCTGACTCCGCTCGCGGACCGGTGGTCGAGCTGCTGCTCGAAGAGTCGACTTCGTTGGGGGTGCGCACCCGCGCGTGGGAGCGCCACGTTCTCGAGCGCTGGGCGGAGTCCGTCGACACCGCATGGGGCCCCGTCCGGTTCAAGGTGGCGCGGTCGCCGTCGGGCCGGTTGATCCGTCGGCCCGAAGACGACGACGTGGCGCGACTCTGCGCGGAGCGGGGTCTGGGGCGCCGCGCGGTGCTGGATTGGTTGGCGCGCCGATCAGGCGCGGCCGAGGAATGAGCCGTCCTCGGTGCTGATCTTGATCTTCTCGCCCTGCTTGATGTGCGCGGGCGCCTTGACCTCGAGGCCGGTCTCCACCTTCACGATCTTCTGGACGTTGGACACCGTGTCGCCGCGAGCGGCTTCTTCGGCTTCCGTCACTTCGAGCACGACGGCGGCAGGCAGGTTGACGGTCAGGGCGGCCCCGTCCGCGAACAGGACCGACACCGAGTCGTTCTCCTTGATGTAGTTCAGCGTGTCGCCGAGCACTTCCTCCGGAAGGTGGAACTGGTCGTAGGTCTCGTCGTCCATGAAGACGTGACCGTTGGCGTCCTTGTAGAGGTACTGGCACTTCCGCTCGTCGAGGAACACCGGATCGATCTGGTCGGACGTGTTCATGCGCACGTCCTTCTGCTTGCCGGTCTTCATGTTGCGGAGGTTGAGGTGGTGGATCGCGCGCCAGTTGCCCGGCGTGACGTGGTCGTACTTCTCGATCCGGAACAGCTCACCCTCGTAGCGGATGACCATGCCCCTCTTCGCTTCGGTGACTCGGATTGCCATGGGCTCTGTCGGTCGCGGTTGGCGTCGGAAGGCCTGGAGGGTCCGCGGTCGGAGCCGCATCCAGGCCGGGAGTGCTCGCGCGTGCCAGCACCCCTGAGCAGTCTCGGAAGTCTGACGCCGCAGCGGTGGGCGGGCTTCCGAGGCGAAGCATCGTGGCCGACGTCCGCCGTCAGTTCGAGTGGAAATCGCGGCGCCGTCCGGCGGTGCCGGGCCGCAGGGTCAGAACTCGCGTCGGCGCGTCGAGGACTCGATGCCGAGCGCCTTCCGGTACTTGGTGACGGTGCGCCGTGCGATCTGGAGGCCGGCGGCCTTCAGGGCATCGACCAGCTGGTCGTCGGACATCGGGTTCTGCTTGTCCTCCTGGTCGACGATCTCGCGGAGCTTGTCCTTGATCGCGCGTTGGCTGACGAGTTCTCCCGAGTCGCTGACGGTTCCGCCCGAGAAGAACCGCTTCATCTCCATGATCCCCTGCGGGGTCTGGATGTACTTGTCCTTGATCGCGCGGCTCACGGTCGAGATGTGCACGCCGACCGCGTCGGCGACGTCCTGCATCTTCATCGGGCGGAGATGGCGGACGCCGTGGCGCAGGAAGTCCTGCTGCCGTTCGACGATCTCCGACGCGATGCGCTGGATCGTGTTCTGGCGCTGGTGGACCGCCTCGATGAACCACTTCGCCGCCTCGATCTTGCGGCGGAGGTACTCGTGGACGCGCGGGTCATTGCGCGCTTCCTGGAGCAGGCTCTTGTACGTCGACGAGATCGTCAGCTCGGGGATCGAGCCCCGTTCGGTCCGGACCTCGAACGTGCCTTCGACCTCGTCCACGAAGACGTCCGGCGTCACCGACGAGTTGCGGGACTCTTGGAATGCCGATCCGGGGTGGGGGTTCAGGTGGTCACGGATGAAGGCCCAGCTGTCCTTGACGTCGTCGACCGCAGCTCCGGTGTCCCGAGCGATCTTCGGGATGCGGTTCATCGCGAGGTCGTCGAGGTGGTGCTCGACGATCCGCCGCGTCAGCGGACGGACGTAGGACATCCGGTCCAGCTGCATCAGCAGGCAGTCCCGCAGGTTGCGGGCCCCGACTCCCGTCGGGTCCAGGCTCCGGCACAGGTCGACGGCTTCCTGCGCCAGCGGGATCGGCACCAGCAGCGTGTCGGCGATCTGCTCGGCCGTCTCGGCGAGGCGCCCGTCCTCGTCGAGGGAGAAGACGACGTGTTCGACGACGCGGTAGAGCGGATCGGACACGTCCATCATCCGCACCTGGGTCAGCAGGTGGTCCGACAGCGACATGCCGTGGTCCGGAGTGTTGTAGAGCGCGTCGAGGCGTCGGTCGGCCTCGTCATCGGAGATCCGCGTCGGCCGCGTGCCGCTGCCGTCGGTCCGCCGCTCGAGTTGGTCCAGTTCGTTCCACAGGACGGATGCGTCGTCGCCCTCGCGAGCCTCCGCTGAGCCGCCATCGTCCCGCTCGGTGCCGGTGTCCCGCTCGGGCTGCTCCGCCTCTCGGATCTCCAGGAAGACGTTCTCCTGCAGTTCCTGCTCGATCTGGTCCTGCAGCTCTGCCATCGGGCACTGCAGGACCTGCATCGCCTGGATCATCTGCGGCGACTGGACCAGTCGCTGTTCGGTGCGCAGGTGTTGGGAAAGTCCCAGTCTCATCGGGATTTGGGCGGTTTCGTGCGGGATCCAGCGGGGGCGGACGCGGCAAGTATAGCAGCCGATTGCACGGCGAAGCCGAGGTCGACGATCGTTTGGCACGGAGTTTGGAATGGCCCGCGCCGCCGCGTCGTTGTCAACGGCCGATGCCGCCCAACCGCTCGGCGAGTCCGCCGTAGAACCGTGCCACGGTCACCAGCACCACGAGGACCGCGCATGCGTAGGCCAGTCCTCCGAGCACGCGGATCGCGTTCTGCGCCGCTGCGTCGGTGGCGGCGCGCAGCCGCGTGATGACGTGGCGCAGGCCGTTCTCGAGGTTGCCCGAGCGCTCGGCGTCGCGCAGGACGGTGCGGACCCAGTCGTCGAACGCGCCCGCCGTCGCGAGTGCCTCCGCGTAGGGGACACCCGCGGCCAGGCTCGTCTGGGCGGCGACGAGCCGCGCCCGGAGGGCCGCGTGCGGGCAGGTGGAGACCGCTTCGCCGTGCGCCTGGTCGATCCGCACTCCGGCGGCGTAGAGCGCGTGCACCGCCTCGAAGTAGGGCGTCGCGGCAGCCCGGGCGATCGGGGCCGCGACGAACGGCAGCTCGAATCCCGGGTCGGTGCGCAGGCGCCGCTGGGCGTAGGAGACCAAGCCTGTGCAGGCGGCGAGCGCGAGCGCCGCGCCACCCCAGAAACCGAGGCCCAGCCCCGGCATGCCGATCACCGCGAACAGCAGGGAGACCAGCGCGGCGACCAGGACGACGAGGATCGGGTAGGCGAGGCGCCCGGTCAGCGCGCGGCG
>JBEAPQ010000340.1:0-8651 GCA_041164325.1 Planctomycetota bacterium
GCTGCAGCCGATACCGACTCCGGAGCGACCGCCGAGAACCCGGCAACGGAAGAGAAGCAGGTGAAGCGCCTGCTCGTTCCGGAAGCCAAGGCCAAGGTGCTCGGCCGCATCGAGCTGCCGCCTGAAGCGATCCGCGACGCGAAGCGCCGCTCGGCGCCGGCCACGAGCCGTGCCGACCGCGATCTCCGCCGCGCTGCGCTCCGCAGCACCCAGACGCGCTCTGCCGGCCCCGCCGGACGACGCGGCGCCGTCGCGCCGGGAGCTCCCGG
The DNA here is from genome assembly GCA_041164325.1 of Planctomycetota bacterium. Taxonomy (GTDB): domain Bacteria; phylum Planctomycetota; class UBA1135; order UBA1135; family UBA2386; genus JAQCBR01. Next base: position 270 of record JBEAPQ010000340.1, read on the forward strand.
AGCCCGTCGCGGCCCCGGCCCGGGTGGCCCCGGTCGCCGTGGCCCCGCTGGTCGCGGGCGTCGCGGTCCCTCCACCGCCAACCTTTCGTCGACCGTCGACCCGAACAAGGTCGTCGAGATCGAGCTGCCGATCACGGTCAAGGGCCTCTCGGAAGCGCTCGGCGTCCGGGTCAACGACCTGATCGCGGTGATGACGTTCAAGCTCGGCGTCATCGGCAAGAACATCAACTCGTTCCTGTCGAACGACGAGGTCGAGCTGGTTGCCCTCGAGGTCAACCGCAACATCAAGATCGTCGAGCACAAGGAAGCCGAGGAGGAGCTCCTCCAGGACCTGAACCTTGCCTCGGCGGACATCGAGAGGATCACCCGCGCGCCGGTCGTGACCTTCATGGGTCACGTCGACCACGGCAAGACTTCGCTCCTCGACTCGCTGCGCTCCAGCGACGTCACGAAGGGCGAGGCGGGCGGCATCACGCAGCACATCGGCGCCTACAAGATCCAGTGGGCGGACGGTTCGGAATTCGTCGTGCTCGACACGCCGGGTCACGAGGCGTTCACCGCCATGCGCGCACGCGGCGCCAGTCTGACGGACATCGTCGTGCTCGTCGTCGCGGCCGACGACGGCGTGATGCCGCAGACCGAAGAGGCCATCGCACACGCCAAGGACGCTGGCACGCCGATCGTCGTGGCGATCAACAAGTGCGACCGTCCCGACGCCAACCCGATGCAGGTCCGGCAGCAGCTCGCCGTGAAGGGCCTGCAGGCCGAGGAGTGGGGTGGAGACGTGCAGATGATCGAGGTGTCGGCGATCACCCGCGCCGGCCTCGACGATCTCGTCGAGCAGATCACGCTGCAGGCGGAGATCCTCGAGCTCACTGCGAAGCCCGACGCCCCTGCCGAGGCCGTCGTCGTCGAGTCGAAGCAGACTCCCGAACAGGGCGTCGTCGTCAACGTCCTCATCACGAACGGCACGCTCCGCCTCCGTGACACGGTCCTCTGCGGAGAGAGCCTGTCCCGCGTCCGCGGCCTGATCGACGACCACGGCAAGCAGATCAAGGAAGCAGGTCCTGCGACCCCGGTTTCGATCCTGGGTCTGACCGCGCTGCCCGCGCCGGGCGACAAGCTCTACGTCATCTCCGACGTCAAGAAGGCCAAGGAGGTCGTCGAAGACCGCCAGCGCCACGCGCGCAACGTCTCGCTCGCCGAGCGCTCGAAGGCGACGGCCGAGAACCTCCGCGCCCAGCTGATGTCGAAGTCGGTCGAGGAGATCAAGCTGATCCTCAAGGCCGACGTGATGGGCTCGCTCGAGCCGATCAAGCAGAGCCTCGCGCGTCTCGCGACCGACGAAGTGCGCGTGAACGTCATCCACTCGGCGCTCGGCGGCATCACCGAGACCGACGTCTCGCTCGCGCAGGCTTCGGGAGCGATGATCTGCGGCTTCAACGCGGTGGCCGACCAGGCCGCGCGCATCGCTGCCGACCGGGCCAACGTCGACATCCGCTACTACGACGTCATCTACCACCTGATCGACGACATGAAGCTGGCCCTCGAGGGCAAGCTCAAGCCGGACGAAGTGGAAGAGGTCATCGGCCACGTCGAGATCCGGGCGGTCTTCCGGTCGAGCAAGTTCGGCAACATCGCCGGCTGCTACGTCCAGGACGGCGTCATCCGTCGCGGCGCTGCTGTGCGGCTGTCGCGAGACGGCCGCGTGGTCTACACGGGCACGATCGCATCGCTGCGCCGTGAGAAGGACGACGCCAAGGAGGTCAAGGCCGGTTTCGAGTGCGGCCTGACCCTCAAGGACTTCAACGACATCAAGGAACTCGACCAGCTCGAGGTCTACGCGGTCAAGCTCGTCAAGCGGACCCTCGAGTGAGCCCGTGGCGCGCTTCCGGGCGCGCCACACTCGCCCGGCTGCGGCGCGATGCGTCGCGCCGCAGCAGAAGACAGCAGACAGCTCCTGGCCCTGCCCTCCTGCTCGCAGCCGCTCTCCACGAGATGTTCATCGGTGTCCTGCAGTTCTCGATGGCCGTGCCCCACGCCGAGTCCCTGAAGGACAAGCGCAGCGTGGTCCGCAGCCTGAAGGATCGACTCCGCCGGGAGTTCAACATCGCGATCGCCGAGATCGACGATCTCGACGACTGGACGACGGCTACCCTCGGTGCGGTCACCGTGGGGTCGGACGTCGCCTACCTGAACGGCCTGCTGGACAAGCTGGTCGACCGCCTCGAAGAGTGGCGGGACGCGGTCCTCGAGGACCACCAATTGGAGATCATCCGCCCGCGATGAACGAGCGCCGCATCCAACGCATCCAGGAGCTGATCAAGCACCGCGTCGCCGAGGTCATCGACCAGGAGCTCGCCGACCCGCGACGCGGCCTGATCACGGTGACCAAGGTCCGCGTCGACCGCGAGCTGATGTCCTGCGAGGTGTTCTGGAGCATCTTCGGGGACGAGAAGGCCAAGCGCCTCAACGCCCGGATGCTCGACGACGCGCGGGCCTTCGTGCAGCGTGAGGTCGCGGCCGTGCTCCACACGAGGACCGTCCCCCACCTCCGGTTCCGCTACGACGAGAGCATCGAGGGCGCCGTCCGGATCGACAATCTGCTGGCCGAGCTGCGCCATCAGCGGGGCGAGGACGAGACGGCCGAGGACCCCTCGGCGCCACCGCCGAGCGACCCGGCCGCTCCCGAGACGACCTGATCACCGCACGGCGCCTCGGTCCAGACAGCCCGGGGCGACGCTGCGAGCCCACGACGTGGACCGGTTCCCCGCCGATGACCAGATCGGGACGAACGGCCGGGTTCGGGCCCGGAATCCAGCCCCTTTCCGGGAGCCTGGCCTGGTCCTGGAATCCCGATGGGATCGGGAAGACAGCGGAACGCACGCCGCGTTGCGCGCCACGCGGGACCGGCCCACATCCTCGACTCGATCGGAGGATCGCAGAGACCTGGGCTGTGGCACTTCCGGGGGCGGCTCGACCACCTCGCGGAATCCGGTCTAAGCTCCTTGCCGGTGAGGACGCACGACTCCGGGGGAACGGAGCCGCCTCACGAGACCCGCGCCATGCTGTTCTGCCGACCGACCCTACGCTCCCTCGCGCTGCCTGCCGCCGTGTGCGCAGCCACTCTCGCAGCCGCGTCCCCGACCGCACGCGCACAGGGCACCAGCCTGACCTACCCGGGAGCTTCCTGGGAGACGGCGACCCCCGAGTCCCAGGGTCTCGACGGGACGATCCTCGCCCAGCAGATCGCCGCGCTCGGCGCTCCCGCGAACCAGGGTCCGCTGATGGTCGTCGCGAACGGACGCGTCGTGTTCAGCGTCGGTGACCTGTCGGATCCGCGCGACCTCTTCTCGTGCAGCAAGGCGGTCACCGCGATGGTCGCGGCCCGCCTCGCGCAGCAGGGACAGATCAGCGACCTCCAGCAGCTGGTCCCCAACACCGTGCGCGGTGCCTGGGGCTCCTACCCCGGTGACTGCAGCTTCCGCCTGTTCTTCAACATGCAGGCGGACTACGGCTTGTCGACCGGGCGCTCTCCCGGCACGCGCCACGCCTACAACAACAACGGCATCGACTTCGTCGGCGAGCATCTCAGCCAGACCTACTACGGCATCGGCCCCGACCGGATGCAGGACGTGGTGCAGACCGCGCTCTGCAGCGTGACCGGCAGCGAGGACCTGATGTCCTTCACCGGCCAGTGGGGCGGCTGGTTCGGCGGACTCCGGGCGAGCGTCCGCGACACCGGGCGCCTCGGGCTGCTGCTGATGCGCGATGGCGTGTGGAACGGCCAGCGCATCCTGTCGTCCGAGATGACGTCTGCCGTGTTCCGCGACCAGATGCTCGGCACGGTCGCCTACCAGTCGACCAACCCGAACGAGAACTCGATGTGGAACCAGCAGGCGGTGACCGACCGCCTCGCCGACGGATTCTCATGGGGTGTCTGGCGGGTCGGCGACGAGCGCCTCAGCGGCGCGTGGCGCGCGGGCACGCTCGACGGATTCCGCGGCAAGCGCGTCCTGATGTGCCCCCAGGGCACGCTCGCCAACCCGGAACTCGAGCTGATGCTCGTCTGCCTGCCGAACCTCAGCAACGAGGGTCCGGCCACCGAGCTCTACCTCGACGCGATCCGCAGCGCGGTGATCCCGCCCGTTGACCACCCGGACCACGATCCCCGCTGCCTGACCGCGACCTTCGACGACGACACGACCGGCGCGCTGCAGCTCCGCTTCGGCTCGGCGTCGGCGATCGGCGGCGAGCTGGACCTCGCGGCACCGAGCCTGCTCGCGCTGCCGGATGTCGATCTCGTCGACGGCACGGCCATCCTGAGAATCCGGGGCGGGCTTCCGGCGGGCGCGAAGGTCGGGTTCCGGATCCGTGCGGCCGACGATGCCGACGACGTGTTCCTCGCGACGGGAACCCAGTCCTTCCTGGCCGTCGAGCACGACCCGGCCGTCGGACTCCGCGCCCTGGTCATCCACCCGCAGAACGGTGCGCTCACGTGGTTCCGGGGTCCCGCCCTCAGCGCCGCGCCGACCCAGGACCTGATCCTCCGCGTCGACTTCGAGGGAGACCGCGCCGTCGTCCGCGTCAACGGCGAGCACGGGCTCGGCGCGCAGGGCTACGCCGGCCTGCCGAATCCTCCGAGCGGCGGCCGGATCGGTGTCCGCTCGAACGGCCACACCGACACGCTCCACATCGACTACGTGCTGGCCCGCGATGCCAGCGCACCGATCGCGCAGATCGACATCGACCAGAACGGCGACCACACGCTCGCCTTCGTCGCCCCGGATCTCTTCTTCACGCTGCCGCTGTGGACGATGCAGATCCTCTACGACGACATCCTGTTCCCGATCCAGGCCATCCCGATCCTGCTGCCCTACCTGTGGCCGAGCGTGCTCGCGGCCCAGCCCGACCACGTGCTGCTGTCGAGCCGCACGAGCACGGCCCCCCTCCAGGCCGGCAACCAGCTGGTGATCGAATTGGCCGGACAGCGCGAGGGCGAATACCTGCGCTGACGCCGACGGGCTCTCCCGCAGCCGCATCGCGGCTGCGGAAGAGCCCGTGACGACATTTCGTCACAGGCTCTCGGAGGCTGTGGACCGATTCGGTCACAGCCGCTGACGGCCAGAGCCGTCGCCCGAGCAGGCCCGTCGCACGGCGCAGCGCGCACCCCGCGTCCTAGAGCCCGGCGCGGATCACGACCGCTCGGCGACCGCGGGCGGAAAAACGGCCGATCGCTGCCGCCGCCGCCACTCCACCCGCTCGCAGCGCGTCCAGTGCAGGCTCCGCATCGTGCGCCGCAACGGCGACGAGCAGTCCACCGGAAGTCTCGGCGTCGAACAGGATCGCCGCCGCTGCGTCTTCGACGGCAGCATCGACGTCGACCTGCGCCGCGCGCTGGACGCGCGCGCGCTTGCCTCCGCCGGAGACCGCACCCTGACGGGCGAGCTCGATCGCACCGTCGAAGTAGGGCAGGGCATCCACCCCGATCTCGACTCCGAGGCCTGCGCCCTCGGCCATCTCGGCGACGTGGCCGACGAGGCCGAAGCCGGTCACGTCGGTCGCCGCGTGCACGTCGATCGCGGCTTCGCGCAGCGAACGCGAGGCCGCGAGGTTCAGCGTGGCCATCTGCTCCATCGCGCGGAGTGCCAGCGCGTCGTGCGCACCGACGAGGCCGCGCTTCAGGGCCGTCGACACGGTGCCCATGCCGAGCGGCTTCGTCAGGATCAGCACGTCGCCGGCGCGCGCGCCTGCGTTGCTCCAGAACCGATCTGGGTGGACGATCCCCGTGACGGCGAGGCCGTACTTGATCTCCTGATCCTGCACCGAGTGGCCGCCCGCGAGAGCTGCGCCCGCTTCCTCGATCTTCTCGAGCCCGCCCGCGAGCACCTCGCCGAGGAGGTCGATGTCGAGCGCGGATGGCCAGCCGACGAGGTTCAGCGCGGTCAGCGCCTCCCCCCCCATGGCGAAGACGTCGGACAGGGCGTTCGCCGCCGCGATCCGCCCGAACCAGCGCGGGTCGTCGACGATCGGCGGGAAGAAGTCGGTCGTCACGACGAGGGCGCGCTCTGCGTCGAGACGGAACACTCCCGCATCCTCGAAACCTGCCGTGCCGGCGAGCAGGTCGGGATGGGGCCGTGCCGTGAGCTGGGAGAGGACCTTCCCGAGGCCCTCGGACGACAGCTTGGCGGCTCAACCGGCCGCCGACGACCAGCGGGTCAGTCGGCGATCCTCGTCAGGGTCGGTCATGGAGTCGGAGAGGAAGAAGGTCGGAATCTGACGCGCCCGCGGCGTTCGTCACAGTGCGGCACCCAGCGCAGCCAGGATCCAAGACGCGACCTGTTCGCGGTCTTCGAGGAACAGCGTCCGGAGGTCGAGCCAGACCCGTTCCTGGGCAACCCGGCTGAAGATCGGCACCGGAGCCTCGCGACGCAGACGATCCGCGGTCCGGTCACCGCCGGGCAGGACAACGGCCCACGACGGAATCGGGCGGGCGGGGTTCGCACCGCTGCCGACGAACGACTCGCTGGCCCGGACCTCCGCCGACAGCGCTCCCAAGCGGGATGCGAGGTCCTCGGCGTCGGCGCGCAGGTCGTCTGGCTCCCGGGCGAGCATCGCAAGCGTCGGGATCTCGGTCAGCGGGTCCCCGTCGCGGTAGATCCGGAGCGTCGCCTCGAGGGCTGCGAGCGTCAGCTTGTCGCAGCGGAACGCGCGGTAGAGCGGGTGGGCGCGCACCGCCGCGACCCGGGCCGCTTCGCCGACGAGGATCCCGCACTGCGGCCCCCCCAACAGCTTGTCCCCGGAGAAGCAGATCAGCTCCGCGCCGGACGCCACGCTGTCCTGGACGCGCGACTCATGGACGAGGCACGGCGGCACGGGATCGGCAAGGAGCCCGCAGCCGAGATCCTCGAAGACGGCCACCGAACGTTCTCTGCCCAGCGCGCAAAGCTCGGCGAGGGATGGCATCGAGTGGAAGCCGATGACGCGGTAGTTGCTCGGGTGGACCTTCAGCAGGAGTTCGGTCCCGGGCCGGATCGCGCGCTCGAAGTCGCGGAGATGGGTCCGGTTCGTCGCGCCGACTTCGACCATGCGGCAGCAGGCCTCCGCCATGACGTCCGGCATGCGGAAACCACCGCCGATCTCGACCAGCTCGCCCCGCGACACGACGACTTCGCGTCCGGCCGCGAGCGCGGAGAGCGTCAGGTGCACGGCCGCCGCGTTGTTGTTGACGACCAGGGCCGACTCGACGCCGAGCAGCTCGGCGAGCAGCGCCGACACGGCCTCTTCCCGCTGGTTCCGCTGGCCCGAGGACGGGTCCACCTCGACGACCGCGTAGCCCGCCGCATCGGCGATCGCTCGACGCGCCGCATCGGCCAGCGGGGCCCGCCCGATGCCCGTGTGCAGCACGATGCCCGTCGCGTTGACGACTCGACGGTGACGCGCGCCGGACGCGGCCCGCACGCGCGTGGCGATCCGCTCCGCCAGACTCTCGACCGCGCAGGTCGCAGGGTCGATCTCCGCATCCCCGGCGCCCACCAGCGCCGACCGGACCTCATCGAGGACGCGACGGGTCTCACGGACCACGAGTCGGACGGGCCACCCGCGCAGGGACTCCTGCCGGGAGAGCGCATCCACCGCCGGGAGGGTGCGCAGCAGGCGGGATGCAGGCTCTGGCTTCGTGCTGCGCATGGCGTTTGGGCGCTGCTACGATACCCGCGATGTCGTTCGAGCGCCTGCCGCCCCGAATCCCCGAGCCGGATCCCAGGGAGCGCGCGCTGGCCCGGACGATCGGCGTTTCGGATCTGGTGGCCCGGGTGCTGCTCGCGCGGGGGCACGACGACCCCGACCGTGCGCGCGCCCACCTGAGACCCGACCTGCGCAGCCTGTCCGATCCGTTCGCGTTCGCCCAGATGGAGCGGTCCGTCGAACGCATTCGGACGGCGATTCGCGAGGGGCAGCGCATCCTGGTCCACGGCGACTACGACGTCGACGGCATCACCGGCACGGTGCTGCTCCTCCAGTTCTTCTCCCTGATGGGCGTGGACGCCAAACCGTTCATCCCCCACCGCCGGGACGGCTACTCGTTCACCGAAGCCTCGCTGCGCGCGGTCGAGGAAGGCGGGTTCCAGCTCTGCATCTCGGTCGACAACGGCACCAACGCAGGAGCCGTCATCGAGCGCATCCAGGCGCTCGGCTGTGACGTCCTGGTGACCGACCACCACGGCACGCAGGACAACGTGGCGGACGCCTTCGCGGTCCTCAACCCGCGGCTCCCCGATGCGGGCTACCCCGACCGGGACCTGGCCGGATGCGGCGTCGCGTTCCGGCTCGCGACGGCGGTCGCCCAGTCGTTCTCGCCGGAGAAACGGGTGGGCGACGAGT
>JBEAPQ010000341.1:0-3171 GCA_041164325.1 Planctomycetota bacterium
GAGCGGGAGGCCCGCCGGCAGACCGGGCACCGACAGGTCGGCGCGGCCGGTGCCGTCGACTGCGCCGAGGAACAGCGGTTGCGCGGACAGGAGCTGCGTGCCGAGCAGGTCCAGCGCCGGATCGAGACCGTAGAACCAGCCGTTCGGGAACGCCCCGGGCGTGACGGTCAGCGCCGTCACGTAGAGATCGCCGGGGACCGCGCGGCGCCGCCGCACGTCGAGGCTGCCGGGCGCCATGCCGCGCCGCAGCGCGAGCCCGAGTGCGTCGGGCACGTCGGCGTGGAACGTGTCGACGCGCGCGCCACGCGCGTTGGTGTTGGTCCGGAAGTACTCGTGGACGCCGATGCCGAACGCGCCGTCCGGGTGCGTGCCGTCCTGGACGTCGAGCAGCAGCGCGCCGTCGAGCCAGAACCGGAGCCGGTCGCCCCGCGCCTCGACCCGGAAGCGCCGCCACGCGGTGCTGGCCGCGAACAGCGGCTGCGCCAGCAGATCGACGAGCTGCCCCTGGGCCGCGCGCAGGCACTGCACCCGGCCCGTGTCCGAATCCCAGGTCAGCGCGTAGCACGCTCCCTGCTGGCTCAGCGTGCCGTCGAAGGCCCCCTGCGCCCGGTCGCGCACGAAGAGCCCGATCCGTTCGAAGCCGTCGGCCGCGAGCTGGGGCCGGTACTCGCAGAGCAGGTCGGCCTGGACCGTCACGTCCCGCACGCGGCCGGGCTCGATCCGCAGGCTGTCGGTGCCGCCCGACGGGTCGAGGACACGCAGCGCGGTCGGATCTCCGCTCGGGGGTGCAGGGACGGTCGGCACCGGGATCGGCGTGACGAACTTCGGGCGCCACGCGGCGTTCTGCGGGCCCGTGCGCGGGAACGAGTCGTGCCACGGGAACGACTCGGCGTTCGTCGGCGGGTAGTCGGCCGCACCGATCGGGCCCTCGTCGCTGAGCAGCGGGTGCAGCACGGGATCGGCGAGAACCGCTTCGATCGTCATCGGCACGCCGTCGACCTCGACGCGGCGGTCGATGAGCCGGATGCCGTGGCTGTAGTCGACGTAGGTCGACGTGTGGACCTTCGACAGCGGCTGGATCGGGCTGCCGTTGGTCTGGTGCCAGCCGTAGATGCAGACGCGCCCCGGCCAGGATGCGATCAGCGCGGAGTCGACGACGTCCTTCTTGGTGCCGGCGATCAGCTCCCCGAGCGGACGGCCCTGCCGCTGCGCTTCGACACGCTGGTGGTGGAGGTAGAAGACCGCGACGTCCTCGATCGCGTAGCTGCTCGGGCTCAGCGGGACCGGCGGGAGCTTGAGCCGGGCTGCCGCCCAGATCGCGTTGACCATCCGCCGGGTCGGCAGCGCGGTGTCCGTCTCCTCGGCGATCTTCTGCGCGAGGTGCGGCGTCATCGGCATCCGGAACCAGTCCTGGTCGGAGCCGAAGCCGAGGTAGTCGGGGGTGCACCAGAACGTCGCGACGCGGGTGCGCCCCTGGATCACGGCGGTCGTCGTCACCGGCGTCAGCCGCCGGAGGAAGCTCGGCACGTTGCCGGACGCGAACTCGTGGCCGAGCCGCTCTTCGCGGGCGGCGGTGGTCAGGCCCTGGAGCTGGGGGAGGAGTGCGGAGCCGGTCGTGGCGTCGGCGCCCAGCATCGGCAGCAGCAGTTCCGGAGGGTGCTGGGCGGTCGGCGTCGCGCATCCCGCGAGGGCGGCGATCACGGCGGCAAGAAGGGTCAGCGTGCGCACGCGAGGAAGATAGCGACCGCGCGGCCGCTGTGTGCTGCGGGCTTGCGCGGTCCGTGGTCGGCGCTAGCCTCCCGCACATGCAGGTATCCGCATATCCGCAGGGGCAGCTCGCCGAGCTGTTCAAGGCGGTCTCCGACCCGACCCGGGTCCGTGTCCTGGCGACGCTCCTCGGCGCAGGCGAACTCTGCGTCTGCCACGTCGAGACGGCGCTCGGACTCACGCAGTCACGCGCATCCCGCCACCTGACGACGCTGCGCCGTGCAGGCCTGGTCGTCGATCGGCGGGATGGCGCCTGGGTCCACTACAGCGTCGCGAAGAAGGCCGAGCCGGCGATCCGCGCGGTGCTGCGGGTCGTCGAACAGGGGTGTGCGGGGGAGTCGGCCACGGCCGAGGACGTCGCGCGCGCGGTCGCGTGTCGGGACGGTTCGGGCTGCACGGGAGGTGTGCGATGAGCGGTGTCGCAGGTCGGCTCGGCTTTCTCGACCGTTGGCTGACGGTCTGGATCTTCCTGGCGATGGCCGTGGGCGTGGGGATCGGCTGGGCCGTGCCCGACGTCGAGGGTGTCCTCGCACGGTTCCAGGTCGGCACGACCAATGTCCCGATCGCCGTGGGGCTCGTGCTGATGATGTATGCGCCGCTCGCCAAGGTCCGGTACGAGGAGCTCGGCGACGTGTTCCGGAACTTCCGGGTGCTCGGGCTGTCGCTCGTCCAGAACTGGGTGATCGGTCCGCTCTTGATGTTCGGGCTCGCGCTGGCGTTCCTGGCCGACCAGCCCGAGTACATGGTCGGCCTGATCATGATCGGCCTCGCGCGCTGCATCGCGATGGTCATCGTCTGGAACGACCTCGCGGACGGCGACCCGGAGTACGCGGCCGGGCTCGTCGCGTTCAACAGCGTGTTCCAGGTGCTGTTCTTCAGCGTCTACGCGTGGGTCTTCGTCACGCTGCTCCCGCCGGTCTTCGGCTACGAAGGCAGCGTCGTCGACGTGTCGATGGGGCAGGTCGCGGAGAGCGTCGCGATCTACCTCGGGATCCCGTTCGTCGCCGGGATGCTGACGCGGGTCGTGCTCGTCCGGGCGCGGGGGCGGGACTGGTACGAGTCGGTCTTCGTGCCGCGGATCAGCCCGCTGACGCTGGTGGCCCTGCTGTTCACGATCCTCGTGATGTTCAGCCTCAAGGGCGAACAGATCGTGACGATCCCGGGCGACGTGTTCCGGATCGCTGTCCCGCTCCTGATCTACTTCGTCGTGATGTTCCTCGTCAGCTTCTGGGCGGGCCGGAAGATCGGCGCGGACTACCGCAAGACGACGACGCTGGCGTTCACCGCGGCGTCGAACAACTTCGAGCTGGCGATCGCGGTCGCGGTGGCGGTGTTCGGCATCGGCTCGGGCGTGGCGTTCGCGGCGGTGATCGGTCCGCTGGTCGAGGTCCCGGTGCTGATCGG
>JBEAPQ010000342.1:0-6764 GCA_041164325.1 Planctomycetota bacterium
GGACGCGGCCGAGCGGCAGGCCGGCCGCGTCGGTCGCGTCGAACCTGGCCACCTCACGCACCGCCCGCGGCGCGAGCGGGTCGGGACGCGGCGGCGCGGCACAGGCGACGACGAGTCCAGAGACCAGCCAGGGAACAACGCGGACGGAACGCATGCGCCGCCGGACTGTAGCCGATCGACGCCCACCGCCGCACCGATGGTCCTCCCTCCGAGCGGTGGCACTCCCGCCGCACCCACCGCACAATGCCTCGCCCTGGAATCCGGCGCTGCCGGCACCCGGAGCACTCCCTTCCCGCACACACGAGCCAAGAAGACGCGCGATGTACGACTCCGTGAAGACCCGCCTCCGCCAGGAACTCGACGAGATCCGCGATGCCGGCCTGTTCAAGGCCGAGCGCGTCATCGTCAGCCCGCAGGGCGCGCGCGTGCGCGTCGGCGAAGCCGACCTGCTGTGCATGTGCGCGAACAACTACCTGGGCCTGTCGAGTGACCCCGCGCTGATGGAAGCGGCCAAGCACACGATCGACACCCACGGGCTCGGGCTGTCGAGCGTCCGCTTCATCTGCGGCACGCAGGACATCCACAAGGACCTCGAGAGCCAGCTCGCGGGCTTCCTCGGGAAGGACGACGCGATCCTCTACATCTCGTGCTGGGACGCGAACGGCGGCCTGTTCGAAACGCTGATGGGCCCCGACGACGCGATCATCAGCGACGAGCTGAACCACGCGTCGATCATCGACGGCATCCGGCTCAGCAAGGCCAAGCGGTTCCGCTACAAGAACTGTGACATGGCCGACCTCGAGCGCTGCCTGCAGGAAGCGCAGGGCGCGCGCTCGCGGCTGATCGCCACCGACGGGGTGTTCAGCATGGACGGCTACCTCGCCCCGCTGGACCAGATCTGCGACCTGGCCGAGAAGTACGACGCGATGGTCATGGTCGACGACAGCCATGCGACCGGCTTCGTCGGCAGGACAGGCCGCGGCACGCCGGAGCACTTCGGCGTCGCCGACCGCGTGGACATCATCACGACGACCTTCGGCAAGGCGCTCGGCGGTGCCTGCGGCGGCGCGACCGTCGCGCACCAGGAGATCGTCGACCTGCTGCGCCAGCGCTCGCGGACCTACCTGTTCTCCAACACCGTCCCGCCGGCCGTCGTCGGCGCCGTCCAGGCCTGCCTCGGCCGGCTCGCCGCCACGACCGAACTCCGCGACAAGCTCGAGTCGAACACGATGCGGTTCCGTGAGGCGATGACGGCCGCCGGCTTCGAGATCAAGCCGGGTATCCACCCGATCTGCCCGATCATGCTCGGCGATGCCCGCCTCGCGAACGAGATGGCGACGCGCCTCCTCGATGAGGGGGTCTACGTGATCGGCTTCTCCTACCCGGTCGTCCCCAAGGGCCTCGCGCGGATCCGCGTGCAGATCAGCGCCGCCCACGAGGCTGCCGACATCGACTTCGCGGTCGCCGCGTTCACGAAGGTCGGCCGCGAGCTCGGCGTCCTCAGCTGACCCGAGCCCGGTGCGCGTCCTCGGCGAACTCCTGATCCTCGGTCTGGGGATCGCGGTCGTGATGGTGGCTGGCCGGGGCCTGACCCCCGTCGCCCCCGCTCTCGGCGGCATCCTGCGGGCGCTGTTCCATCCGGTCGTCCTCCTCCTCGTCGTCGCGCTGTTCTTGTTGTTCCGGCTCGGGCGGTCTCGACGCCCGAAATCCGGGGGGCACGCCCCGGGCGAAACCTCTCGCGGCGACGAACGCCTATGATGCGCGTCCGCACCGCGCCCTCCGACGCATGAAGCCACCTGACCTCGAACTCCTCCGCAAGTCCGGCCAGATCTCCGCCCGCGCGCGAGAACACGGCAAGGCGATGATCGTCCCGGGCGCGAAGCTGCGGGCGATCGCCGAGGAGGTCGAGGAGATGATCCTGGACCTCGGCGGCAAGCCGGCGTTCCCGGCCCAGCTGTCGCGCAACCACATCGCGGCGCACTACTGCTCGTCCCCCACGGACGAGACCGAGGTCCAGCCCGGCGACATCATCAAGCTCGACCTCGGCACGCACGTCGATGGCTACGTCACCGACAACGCGGTGACGGTCGACCTCCAGGGAGGGCCCAACTCGGCGCTCGTCGCCGCGTCGGCGATGGCACTCGAGAATGCGATCGCCGTGATGGGCCCGGGCGCATCGATCACCGAGATCGGCGAACGCATCGAGTCGACGATCAAGACGTTCGGCTTCACGCCGGTCTACAACCTGACCGGACACGGCGTCGCGCGCTACGTCATCCACTGCAGCCCGAGCATCCCGAACTACCCGGATCCGAAGGCCCCCCGCCTTCGTGCGAACCAGACCATCGCGTGCGAGCCGTTCGCCTGCGATGGACGCGGCTACATCGACGAGGAGGGCACCGCCGAGGTCTTCGGTCTCGCACGGAAGCCGAAGCCGAAGGACAAGCTCCCGCCGGATATCCAGGAGGCGGTCGATGCGACGGACGGCCTGCCGTTCGCCCGCCGCACCCTGCTGCGCCACCTCCCCAACGCCAAGCGCGTCGAGGAAGCGCTCGGCCTCCTCAAGCGCGCCAAGCTGCTCCGCTCCTACCCACCGCTCTGCGAGCGCCGGGGCGTCCGCGTCGCCCAGACCGAGCACACGATCTTCATTTCGGAGACGGGTGCCGAGGTGCTGACGATGCTGCGCGACGCTTCCGCAGCGCCCGCGAAGCAGGCGTCCGGAACCGCCGCGTCCTCGTAGGTCCGTCGGGGACGCGAAGCCGGAATCCGACCTCGTGCCGGGCACTTCCGGACGCGGGCGGAATCCCATGGCAAATCTGGGCCGGGCCCCGCGTTCGTGGGGTCCCGGGGGCGCGCCGCGCGTCCTCGGCCGCATCCGGAGGCCTGAGCCATGACCAAGGACCACCCGGTCGTCCTGCTGACGACTGACTTCTCGCCCGCCGCCGCCCGGGCCTACGAGCCCTGCGTCGCGTTCGCCAAGCGCCTCGGGGCACGCATCCTGCTGGCCCACGTCGTCGAGGTGGCGGTCGTGGCTCCGCACGGGGCGCCGCTCGCCCCGGCCCAGCTTCCGCCCGACACGACGAGGGTCGTCGAGCAGGCACGCGCCGACCTGGAGGAAGCTGCCACGATGCTGGGGCCGGGCATCGTCGTCGAGACCGCCCTCGAGGTCAGCGCCGACGTGCCGGACGCGATCCTCCGCATGGCGCGGGAACACCACGCAGACCTGATCGCGCTGTCGACGCACGGCCGGAGCGGGCTACGACGCCTCATGCTCGGCAGCGTGGCCGAGACAGTCGTCCGGCGCGCCCTGCTGCCGGTGCTGACCTTCCCACCGGAGCCGTGACCGAGGGCCGGGCTCCGCCGGCCCGTCAGGCCTTCGCGCGGCGCGCCTCGTCGAGGATCTGCTCGGCGAGGCGGTCTGCGGCGACGTTCGGCGGGACCCCGTCCTGCTCGGACAGCGTCCAGACTTCCTTCAGCGCCTGCGGGATGCGCTCGATCCGCTGCAGCGCGTCGTCCTGGTCGTAGCCACCGGCGCGGAACTCGACCGACACGTTGATGATGCCGCCCGCGTTGATCACGTAGTCCGGCGCGTAGAGCACGCCGCGCTGGGCGAGCTCGGCGCCGTGACGCCCCTCGTGCAGCACGTTGTTGGCGGCACCCGCGATGATCTGACAGCGGAGCTGGTCGATGGTCTCGTCGCGGATCACGGCACCGAGCGCGCAGGGCGCGAACACGTCGCACTCCAGCGTCAGGATCTCGTCGAGCGAGCACGAGGCCACGCCGAGCTTCTCGACCATGGCCTGGACCTTCTCCTCGTGGATGTCCGCGATCGTCACCTGGGCTCCGGCCCGGACGAGGCGCTCGACGAGGGCGCCGCCCACGGCCCCCACGCCCTGGACCGCGACCGTGCGGCCCGCGAGATCATCCGAACCGAACCGCCAGCCGCAGGCCGCGCGCACGCCGAGGAAGACCCCGTAGGCGGTGTACGGCGACGGGTTGCCCGAGCCGCCGTCCTCCCGCGACAAGCCCGTCACGTAGGACGTGGCGCGGCGGCAGATCTCGAGGTCGGGGATGCCGATGTTGACGTCTTCGGCGGTGATGTAGCGGCCTCCGAGCGAGTCGACGAACCGTCCCATCGCGAGGAACAACGCCTCGGACTTCAGCTCCTTCGGGTTGCCGATGATCACCGACTTGCCGCCACCGAGCCCGGTCTGGGCAACGGCCGACTTGTAGGTCATGCCCTTCGACAGGCGGAGGACGTCGGTCAGCGCGTCGTCTTCCGACGCGTAGGGCCACATCCGCATGCCGCCGAGTGCAGGACCCAGCGTCGTGTCATGGACCGAGATGAGAGCGTGCAGTCCAGAAGCCGGGTCCTTGGCGCGAACGACGCGCTCGTAGCCCTCGACCGGGATTTCAGTGATCTCCATGGAACTCCTGGAATCAGGGGAAGCGCGGGGGGCTGCGCCCGGGAAAGGGGCCCCTGCCGCGATTCTGGGGGGAAGGAGCATAGGACTGCGTCGTTCCGTCCGCCATCCGGCAACACGACCGCGCCCCGGTCGTTTCGCCCCCTCACCCCCTTCTTCCTGCATCAAACTGCACAGAACGGCCGCCCGCCGGGTCCCGGATCGGAACATCCGCCCGGCCTCCGCGTGCAGAACGGTCGACCGAACGTGGATTCCCGCCCGCGATCAGCCATCGTCAGGTTCCCTGCCGCAGCCGTCCGATGGTAGGGATCGGGGCCGTCGCGCCCGACGTCCGCTGTCGCCGCCTCCGGATGACCTACCCGTTCCAGAACGTCGTCTTCCTCAGCCAGCGGGTGCCCCACCCGCCGGACCGGGGCGACCGCATCTCGACCAGCCATCTGCTGCGTCACTTCCGCGAGGAGGGATGCCGGATCCGGATCGGCTGCTTCGCCGAGGACGACCGGGACGAACGCTCCGCGGACGAGCTCCGCTCGTTCGCGGCCGAGGTCTGCTGCCCACGGATCGAGCCCGGCAAGCGGCGGCTCTGGAGCCTCCGTGGCCTGCTGACCGGCGAGCCGCTGACGCTTCCGTACTTCCGCCACCACGAGCTGCGGTGCGCGATCGACCGGTGGATGCGCGAGGACCCGCCCGACCTCGTGTTCCTGTACTCGTCGTCGATGGGCCAGTACGTCGAGGCCTACCCACGCCCGCTCCGCGTCATGCACTTCGCCGAGCTCGACTCGGACAAGTGGGCCCAGTACGCGGCCAAGAGCGGGCTCGCGGGCCGCTTCATCTACGGGCGAGAGGCACGGGAACTGCTGAAGTACGAACAGCGCATCGCGCGCGCTTTCGACACGTCCCTGGTCGTCTCCGACGTCGAGCGCGAGCTGTTCCGCAAGCTGATCCCGGACGTCGATCCGATCGTCATCCCGAACGGCGTCGAGGTCGGGCACTTCACGTCCGCCGGAGACGGAATGCGGGAGCCGCACACCGTCGTCTTCACAGGCGTCATGGACTACGAGCCGAACGTCGACGGCGTGCTCTGGTTCGCCGAGTCGTGCTGGCCACAGCTCCGCGCCGAGTTCCCGGACGCACGCTTCCTCGTGGTCGGCAATCGACCGACCGCTGCCATCCAGGCGCTGGACGGTCGCCATGGGATCACCGTGACCGGGTGGGTCGAGACGACCCCTCCCTACTTCGACCGCGCGACGGTGGCGATCGCACCCCTGCGGCTCGCGCGTGGACTGCAGAACAAGGTCCTCGAGGCGATGAGCATGGGGCTCCCGGTGGTCGCCACGCAGAAGGCGTCGCAGGGTCTGGGCCAAGTCCCCGCCGACACGCTGAGCGTGGCGGACGATCCGGCGGCGATCACGAGCGAGGTCCGCCGCCTGTGGAAGGACCCAGCCGGGGCGCGCGCCACCGGCGCGCGCGCCGCCGCCTACGTCCGCGAGCACTTCCTCTGGTCCCACATGTTCGAGCGGCTCGATGACGCGCTCGGTCGCGCGGCAGCACGGCGATGAGCACGTTCACGCCTGGACGCCTCGGCCTGGCGGCGGCGGTCCTCGCCGGCATCTGGGTTCTCGCGTTCGTCGGCGTGGCCGTCGTGCGGATGGGACACCCGTTCGAGCTCGACTGGATGGGTGGGGCGTTCGTCGACCACGTCTGCAGGATCCTCGACGGTGAGCCGCTGTACTGCGCGCCATCCGCGGACTACGTGCCGTTCCTCTACGCGCCTCTGTACTTCTACGCATCCGCGGGCGTGGCGACCGTCGTCGGGGAGGGGTTCGTCCCCCTCCGCCTCGTCGCGTTCTCGGCGACGCTCGGCATCCTGGCGCTGACGGCGTTCTGGGTCCGCAGGCGCACCGGCTCGGCTGGGGCCGCCGCGGTCGCGGTCGGCATCCATGCCGGCTGCTACTTCCTGGTCGACACCTACTACGACGCGGCGCGCGCCGATTCGGCGTTCCTCGTGCAGGCCCTCCTGGCCCTGGTCCTGCTCGACCTCGGCAAGGGGTGGCGGACCGCGGCCGTGGCAGGGGTCGTCCTCGTATCCGCCTACCTGACGAAACAGACGGCGATGGTCTTGGCGCCGCCGTTCGCGATCGCGGCGGCGATCCGGGCTCCTCGGCGGGGGGCCGTGTTCGCGCTCGCCTTCGCAGGTCTCTGGCTGGCCGCCACGACCGCGCTCGATGCGTCCACCGACGGCTGGTTCTCGTTCTACACGTGGGACCTGCCGCGCCACCACCAGTACGACTGGAGCATCGCGATCGACGCGCTGTGGATCGACTTCCGGCCGCTGTGGCC
>JBEAPQ010000343.1:0-3541 GCA_041164325.1 Planctomycetota bacterium
CCTCGACGATCCGCTGCTCGACGTAGACCGTGAACCCTTCGTTGAGCCAGAAGTCGTCCCAGGTCGCGTTGGTGACGAGGTTCCCCGACCACGAGTGGGCGAGCTCGTGGGCGATCAGCGCCACCAGGGACTTGTCGCCGGCCAGGATGGTGGGCGTCGCGAACGTCGTGCACGGGTTCTCCATGCCCCCGAACGGGAACGACGGAGGTAGGACGAGGACGTCGTAACGACCCCAGACGTAGGTCCCGTAGAGCACCTCGCACGCCTGGATCATCGCCTCGACGTCCTCGAACTCGGCGGCAGCCCGCGCCACGACGGATGGTTCGGCCCAGACCGCGGCGCGCGGCGACAGCTCCCGTCGCTCCAGCTCGCCGATCGCGAGCGCGATCAGGTATCCCGGGATCGGCCGGGACATCGAGAAGCGCGTGACCCCGGGTTCCAGGACTTCACGCGCGTCGGCGCTCATGACCGCCTCGAGGTCGGGAGCGCCTGGTGTCCGGATCACCGCTTCGTAGGTCTGCCGGACGCCCGGGCTGTCCTGGAGCGGAATCCACGAGCGCGTCAGGATCGCTTGCCCCTGGGTGAACAGGAACGGCGCGCCCCCGCCCGCGGTCTGTGCAGGGTCGAGCCACTGCACGGCCAGAGCGTCGGGGCTCGTGTGGTAGGAGACCGTGACCTCGTCGTCATCCGCCCCGAGAGGCACCGTCAGAGCGGCACCGAGGATCGGATCAGCCTCGCCGAGACGGAACGGTCGGGGAGACCCATCCGCGCCGTGGACCGCGCGGATCTGGAGGCTCGGCGCCGTGTCGAGCACGAGGTCGGCCGTCCGATCCCGACGATCGAGGACCAGGCGTGCCGTCCCGAGCAGGGACCGCGCCTGGAAGTCTGCCGTCAGGTCGAGCGCCAGGTGGGTGACGCGGACCTCGTGGGGGCGGGCTCGGCTGTGCTTGTCCACGGGTGCTGACGGCGCGGGCGGGAGGAGAGCGGGGTGCGCGCCGCATGCGGCCAGGAGAGCGAGCGCGGCCAACGGCGCGCGGCGGAACACGCTTCGGTGCGGGGGTCCCGATGCAGGCATGACGCGATCGTGGGGCAAAGTGGTCGGGCATCCTGCCGGACGTCGCCCGTAGACCGAGTCGTATCCGATCGCCCCGACTCAGACACCGATGCCTTCGTCGAGTTCGGTGATTCCCGCGAGGTGGCAGCCCAGCTTGTCGCGACGATCGGGAATGCCGAAGACAGCTCGTCTTGCCGGTGACGATCCGGTCTGGTGCAATCCCCGCCCTGGAATCCCGATGAACGAGACCATGCAGATCACACTCCCCGACGGTTCCGTCCGCGAAATGCCGGCCGGAACGACCGGTCTCGAACTCGCCGGCTCGATCGGCAAGGGCCTCCTGAAGGCGGCCGTGGCGATCCGCGTCGACGGGGAGCTCCAGAGCCTCCAGCGACCGATTCCGGGCGACGCGCCCCGCGTCGAGATCATCACGAGGGATGCGGCGGAGGGCCTGGAGGTCATCCGCCACTCGGCGGCCCACGTGCTCGCCGACGCGGTCAAGCAGATGCGGCCCGGCGCCCGGCTGTGGAAGGGCCCGCCGATCGACGACCCGCGCTACGGCTTCTACTACGACATCGATCTCGGAGATCAGCCGCTGTCCGCGGAAGACCTGCCGGAGATCGAGCGCCGGATGGCGGAGATCATCGCCAGCGACGTGCCCTTCGTGTTCGAGGAACTGCCGCGTGCCGAAGCGCGTCAGCTGATGGAGCAGCACGGCGAGGAGTACAAGCTCGCGACGATCGACAAGATCCCCGAAGACGCGCCGATCACCTTCTACCACTCCGGCTCGTTCGTCGACCTCTGCAAGGGTCCGCACGTCCCGTCGACGGGGTCGATCGGCAAGGGGATCGCGGTGCTGGCCCTGGCTGGCGCCTACTTCGAGAACGACGCCAGCAAGCAGATGCTGACCCGGATCTACGGGCACGCCTTCGCGGACAAGAAGGCGATGGAGGAGCACCGTCATCGGCTCGAGGAAGCCAAGAAGCGGGACCACCGCCGGCTCGGCATCGACCTGGACCTCTTCTCCACGATGGGGGACCTGGGGGCAGGGCTCGTCCTCTGGCACCCGAAGGGCGGCTTCGTCCGCCACAAGATGGAGGAGTTCTGGCGTCAGGAGCACCTGAAGGCCGGGTACGACATCGTCTACTCGCCGCACATCGCGCGCAGCGATCTGTGGCGGACGTCCGGCCACCTGGACTTCTACGCGGACTCGATGTTCCGTGGGATGGACGTCGACGGCGCCGACTACATGCTCAAGCCGATGAACTGCCCGTTCCACGTGCAGATCTTCAAGAGCCGTCGCCGGTCCTACCGCGAGCTCCCTTTCCGCTGGGCCGAGCTGGGGACGGTCTACCGCTACGAGGAGGCAGGAGCCCTCCACGGACTGATGCGCGTGCGTGGGTTCACGCAGGACGACGCCCACCTCTTCGTACGCCCGGACCAGCTCGAAGCCGAGATCGACCGGGTGATGGCGTTCATCCTGCACATCCTGCGGTCGTTCGGGTTCGAGGACTTCGAGCTGAACCTGTCGACCCGCCCCGAGAAGTTCGTCGGCGCCCCCGAGGCCTGGGAGAAGGCGGAGTCCGCGCTGCGGCGCTCCCTCGAGGGGCTGGGCCTGCCGTTCGAGGTCGACGAGGGTGGCGGTGCGTTCTACGGCCCGAAGATCGATGTGAAGATCCGGGACAGCCTCGGCCGGTCGTGGCAGTGCTCGACGCTCCAGCTCGACTTCAACCTCCCGGAGCGCTTCGACCTCACCTACGTCGCCGCCGAGGGTTGGGAACGGCCGTTCATGCTGCACCGCGCTCTGCTCGGCTCGCTCGAGCGGTTCTTCGGCATCCTGATCGAGCACCACGGTGGCGCCTTCCCGATGTGGCTGGCGCCGGTGCAGGCCGTGATCCTGTCGGTGGGCGACCGCCACGCCGAGCGTGCCCAAGCGATCGCCGACGATCTCCGCGCGCGCGGGTTCCGCGTCGACGCGGATATCTCCGGAGAGAAGATCGGCGCGAAGATCCGCCACCACCTCTGGCAGGAGAAGATCCCCTTGGTGGCGGTCGTCGGCGATCAGGAGATCGAGGCCGGCACCGTGTCGGCCCGGCACCGCAAGGACGGTGATCTCGGCGCTCTGACCCCGGATGAACTCGCCGCACGGATCGAAGGCTGGTCCGAGGCCCGCGTCTGATCGCTTTCTTCGCCGGGGCGGCGAGTCCCGGAGGGGCGGCACGAATCGCACATCGGCGGGAACCGACTTCCGGTCGGGCCGGGCTACCCTTCCCCTGCGCCGCTCGAAGGGCTACGCTCCTGCGCCCGCAGTCCGGGAAGGCCCGCGGGCCAAGGACTTCCGAAGACCAGATCCAGCAGGTGACGACCCGAATGAGGATGATTCTCCATGGCGATGCGTAGGCCCCCTCGTGGCCGTCCCGCGCCGCCGCGCGGCCCCCGCACGAACCAGCGCATCCGCGTCAAGCAGGTGCGTTGCATCGACGAGGA
>JBEAPQ010000344.1:0-9810 GCA_041164325.1 Planctomycetota bacterium
TCGAGCACCAGACCGACGTAGCGCGGACACGCGACGCCCTCGGCCAGCGTGACTGCCATCGTCCGCCCACTCGCCGGGAACGGGATCGATGCACAGACCGGCTGGAGGGGACGTCCGTAGATCGCGGCCAGTTCGCGCGCGATGCCGTAGTGACCCCAGAGGTCCGGGCGATGGTTGATCGACTTGTTGTCGATCTCCAGGACATGGTCCTGCACCGGGAACGCGTCGACGAAGCGCGCGCCGATCGGGGCGTCGGCCGGCAGCGCGAGGATCCCCTCGTGCGCGTCGGACAGTCCGAGCTCCCGCTCGGAGCAGATCATCCCGAGGGACTCGACCCCGCGGATCTTGGTCTTCTTGATCTTGATCCCGCCAGGCAACGAGCCGCCGGGCTGGACCACCGCGACCTTCATGCCGGCGGCGACGTTGGGCGCGCCACAGACGATCTGTCGGGGCTCTCCGTCGCCGACGTCGACCGTCGTCACCGACAGCTTGTCGGCGTCCGGGTGCTTCTCACGGGTGAGCACGTGCCCCACGACCACGTCGTCGATCCCGGCGCCGAAGGCCTCGATGCCTTCCACCTCCGCGGTCGACATCGTCAGGTCGAGCAGGATCTGCTCCGGGGTCTTGTCCGAGAGGTCGACGTAGCGACCCAGCCAACGCATCGAGATCTTCATCGTGCGATCTCCCCGAACTGGCGGAGGAAGCGGAGGTCACCGCCCATGAACAGGCGGATGTCGTCGATGCCGTAGCGCAGCATCACGACCCGCTGCAGACCCATCCCGAACGCGAAGCCGGTGTATTCCTCCGGATCGATGCCGCCAGCCCGCAGCACGTTGGGGTGGACCATCCCGCACGGCAGGATCTCGATCCAGCCGGAGTGCTTGCACACGGAGCAGCCGGACCCGCCACAGAACGGACAGTTGACGTCGAGCTCGAAGCCGGGCTCGACGAACGGGAAGAACCCCGGCCGGAGGCGAACCTCCACGTCCCGCCGCAGGATCTCCCGCAGACAGGTCTTCATCGTGTGGATCAGGTTGGCCGTCGACACACCGCGGTCCACGACCAGACCTTCCATCTGGTAGAAGGTGTGCTCGTGCGAGGCGTCGACCGACTCCTGCCGGAAACAGCGGCCGGGGACGATGACCTTCAGCGGCGGCTGGAACCGCTTCATCGTGCGGATCTGGACCGGCGAGGTGTGCGTCCGCAGCAGGTTCCCGTCGTCGAGCCAGAAGGTGTCCTGGCTGTCGCGAGCGGGGTGGTCGCCGGGAATGTTCAGCGCTTCGAAGTTGAACCAGTCCGACTCGATCTCGGGGCCGTCCTGCCACGAGAACCCCATCGACGTGAACAGGTCGATCAGCTCGTCCCGCACGATGGTGATCGGATGGAGGGTCCCGGACGCCGGCCGGAGGGGCTGACGCACGTCGCGCCCCGGCGCGAAGCCGGGCGCGGCCTCGAGTCCGGGTGCCGTGGGATCGAAGTCACCTGCACCCAGGTCTGCGGCGAGGGCCTCGGCCTCCAGCGCCTCGCGGCGCCCGTCGAGCGCCCCTTGGACCGTGACCTTGGCCCGGTTGGCGTTCCGTCCGGCCTCGGGGCGCTCCTCGCGCGGGAGCGCCGAGACACCCTTCACCAGTTCGGTGATGAGGCCAGCCTTGCCGAGTAGCCGTCGTTCGACTTCGTCGAGAGCAGCGAGGCTGTCTGCGGCGGCGATCTCCGCCAGCCATGCGTCCACGGGTGCGTGCAATGCGGTCCTCCGGGCTGGTCCCGGGCCGCGGCGCTCCAGAGCGAGTTCCGGGCACCCGGAACCCGATCGATGTCGGTGTCCTGGGCGCGGCTGCTCCCCGTCCGCCGCCGTGCGGCGCGCGCGGGCGGCCGGTGTCGAGCCGGGTCCTGCCGACCCGAGAGCGTCCGCGCATCCCGGTGTCCGGGGGCGCGAACCTGGACGGCGCGCATCGGGGTCGCAAGGAGCCGACCCGCGAACCGCCGTGCTGCGCTGCTGGTTCGGCCGGCGTTCTGCCCGCCGACCCCGATCAGGCCGCCAGAGCGGCCTTGGCCTTCTCGCAGATCTGCGTGAAGACTTCCGGGTTGTGGATGGCCAGCTCGGACAGCTCCTTGCGGTTGAGCTGGATGCCGGCCTTCTGGAGACCGTGGATGAAGCGGCTGTAGTTCATGCCGTTCAGCTCCGCGGCCGCGCTCAGGCGGATGATCCACAGGCTGCGGAACTGACGCTTCTTCTGGCGACGGCCGGCAAAGGCGAACGCGTCCGCCCGGATGGTCGTCTCCCGCGCGTTGCGGTAGAGACGACCGCGGGCTCCGCGGAAGCCCTTGGCGCGCTTGAGCACGCGGTTGCGGCGCTGGCGGGTCGTGGATCCGTTGCGGCTGCGCATCGGTGGAATTCCTGGTCAAGTGCCGGGAGGAACCGGCTTCGTGTCTCGGGGAAGGCTGGTCTTTCGAACAGCCCAGCGGGCACATCACCCGCAGCAATCAAAAGCGGCGTTGCTGCCCTCGGTTCCGGGGGTTCCGGAACCCTGGGCCTCTCAGCGCGCGCCGAGGCAGATCGCCATGTTGCGTCCGGTGCGGCCGGTGAGGACCGCGGCCTGACGCAGGTGGCGCTTCCGCTTGCGGCTGCGCCGAACCATGATGTGCGACGTGAAAGCGTGGTGGCGCTTGACCTTACCGCTCTTGGTAAGCTTCATGCGCTTGACGACGCCCTTCTTGGTCTTCAGCTTGTGCATGGCTGGCGTGGCTTGGAAAGGCGGAGCAAGCTAGCGATCCTGGGGGGCAGGAGCAAGAGGCGAGAGCAGCAAATTCGCGCCCGCCAAATCCCGTCCAGGAACGGGGTTGCGTGAGCCCCCCCGGAAGGCGAAACCTCTTCGCCCCGCTTTCCGGGAACCCCACCCCGATGCTCGCATTCCTCGCCGTCACAGCCCACCTCGCGGTCGCCCTGGGGCTGGCCGCTGGCCTCGTCCAGCCGCGGTGGCGGCGTCGAGCGGCTTCGCTGATCCTCGCTGCCGGAGTCCTCGCGGCGGGCCTCGCCGTCCTCGGCCCGTCGCCGCGGACGCTCGACGTCGAGCATCGGTTCGCAGCCTTCGAGGGTCCGGAGATCCGGTCGACCGCCTTCGTGACCGAGCAGGTGACGGCTTCCGGGTTCGGTTGGGGGCTCGTCGTGCTCGGATTCTGCGCTGGCTGGGCGCTCTGGCTCCGCTGGACGGCGGCGCCCCCCGGCGCGGCCTCCTCGATCGGAGACCGGGTCCACCCGTTCTGGGGACCGATCTGCCTCGCCTGGTCCCTGCTCGCGCTGCAGTTGGTCCTCGAGAAGGTCGCCGCTCCGGCAGGGCTCGTCGGGCCCTTGGGGGTGGATCGCGCCGTCCTGCCCGCCGCGCTGTCGGCCAGCGTGCTCCTCGCCTACGCGCACCGACGCGTCGTTCTCGTCCTGGCCTGGCTTGCGGTCTTCGTGACGTTCGTGCGGACACCGATCGTCGTGTTCGCGACCCTCGCCACACAGAACCACTGGGGAACGAGTTTCGACGTCCGCGAGATCACGCGCTTCGCCAACCCGCTCGCGCAGGCGCCCCTCACCGTCGCCCAGGGCTCTCCCGAGCAGCTCGGCTGGCTCATCTGGGGGCCTCACCTGATCGTCATGCCCGCGATCTACATGCTGAGCCTCGGTGGCATCGGCTTTGCGGTGACGATGTTCGTGACGCACCCGAAGACGGCCGAAGACGCGTGAACGGACGCGGCCCGTCGCGAACCCGCGCTGGTTCACGATCGGGTCCGCCTGCGGTGTCAGCCTCTCCGCCCGCGCCCCGTCCGGGGCGGAACGCGGTAGACGACCACCGTCATGTCCTTCGGCCCCACCCAGCATGGGTAGCGCGCGATCTGGTGGGCTTGGCTGCGCAGGGCGCGATCGAACGCGCCGTCCCGGTCCCACTCCTCGAGTTCGGGTTCGGTCAGCACGAAGTACAGCCCCCGGCCGGACTCCTCCGCGGCGCGCCGCGCTTCGTCGAGCCACGCAGCTCCCCCGCCGGCGTCGCGGAACAGCCAAGGTGCGATGCCGGCGATCCGGACGTCCTCGCGGCTCTCGCCCCAGAAACTGAGGCGGTCGAGATAGAAGCGGATGCTGGGCTCGTTCGTCGACCAGATCTCGACCGGCCCAGGTGCGTCGGCCATGACGAACTGGGCCGCCTCACGCCACAGTGGCCGTTCTCCGTGCCGCTTCGCGAAGTACAGGAACGCTTCGCTCGCCAGGGACGACATCAGGACGAAGGGCAGCGTCCAACGCAGCAGGCGGGCGCGCGTCGACCGTTCGCGGATCTCGTCGGCGAGTTCGACGATCAGTCGAGACGCCAGCAGGTAGACCGCGGGCAGGACCACGAGGCCGTACTGGGCTGTGACCTTGAGGAACGACGACCCGACCACGGCCAGCGCGAGAAGCGGCACGAGGAGCCACGTGATCAGGAAAGCCGCTTCCCGACGGGATGCCCGCAGCATCATCGCCAGGGAACCGCCGACGGCCGCGACCACGAACGGCGGGCCGAGGAACCAACCGAACGTCTGGGCGAGATGGACGGCCGAGAAGTCGGGCTTCTCGCGCGCGGCGTGGAGCACGGTCGGCCCGACCCAGACGGCGAGTCCTGCAGCGCAGATCCCGAGGGCGAGCATCACGGGCAGTCTCGTGACCCGACGACGGAGCCCCGGATCGGACGCGACCTCCGACCCGAAGAACGCCACCATCGAGACGATCAGCAAGACCCCCGACGGATGCGCCGAGCCGGCGATCGCGACCCCGATCACCGCGACGAGGGCCAGCAGGATCGAGCGGTGCCGGGCTGCCCGGTGTGCGGTGAAGGCCGCGAGCAGCGCGAAGAACATCGTCAGCGCGTAGCCCCGAGCGTTCTGGCTCCAGTACAGGTGCCAGGGCGAGATCGCGAGCATGCCTGCGGCAAGGAGAGCCGCACGACGACCGACGACGCTGCGTCCGAAGACGGCGAGGGCCGGAATCGCCAGCGCGCCGAAGAAGGCGAACGGCAGCCGGAGCCACCCTTCGCCGGTCGTGCGCAGGACGCCAGCGTCCAGGAGCCAGCGCAGCATCAGGTAGCCGAGCGGGTAGTTCGAGACGTTCGAACGCCAGAACTCGGTCTCCGATGCGGTGACGTCGCGGAACGTGTGGGCCTCGTCGACCCAGAACGACCATTCCCCCAGCCGGAACAGCCGGAGAGCGATCGCAGCGAGCGTCAACACGACGAGTAGCACCAGCTGCCGCGCCGTGAATAGGCGGAAGCCTCCCGTGTTCTCGGGTGGAATGCCTGCCTGAGTGGTGTCGTCGGTCGAACCGCGCATCCGCAACTAGGATCGGCCACGACCGGGCATCGGGGCCAGGAAGTGTTGGAATTCCCGGCCCCAAGGGGAGACCGAGGCTCCGGAAACGCTCCGGCGCCGGAGGGCCGTCAGCCCGTGATGCCGACGGCGTTGCGGACGAGGGCCGCCTGTTCAGCCTTGTGGACCAGCGTGACGCCGGTCGCCGGGCTGCCAGCGGCACGCCGACCGGCATAGCCCGTGAAGGGCAGCCGATTCCGGACGAACGTCCACGCCCCCATGTTGGAGGGCTCTTCCTGGCACCAGACCAGGTGCTCCCGGGACGGGAAGCGCGCGAGCACGTCCTGGACGTGCTGCAGCGGGAACGGCGCGAGCTGCTCGACGCGGACGAGGGCCACACCGTCCAGGCCGTTCTCGGCCACCGCCTCGGCCAGGTCGTAGTAGACCTTGCCCGTGCAGAGCACGACGCGACGGACATCGGCGTCTGCCCCGGCCACGTCGCAGAGGACCGGCTGGAACGTTCCGTCCGCGAGATCCTCGATCGGCGAACCCGCCGTCCGCTGCCGGAGCATGCTCTTCGGCGTCATGACGATGAGCGGCTTCCGCTCGGGGTTCAGCGCCTGGCTGCGCAGCATGTGGAAGTACTGGGCCGCGTTGCTCGGGTAGACGACGCGGATGTTGCGCTCGGCGTAGAGCTGCAGGAACCGCTCCAGGCGCGCCGAGCTGTGCTCGGGGCCCTGGCCGTCGTAGCCGTGCGGCAGCAGAAGGGTGAGGCTGCTCCGCTGCCCCCACTTCGTCTCGCCGGCGACCAGGAACTGGTCGATCTGGATCTGGGCGCCGTTGCAGAAGTCACCGAACTGGGCCTCCCACATCACGAGCGCATTCGGGTTCGACACGCTGAAGCCGTACTCGAACCCGAGTGCAGCTTCCTCGCTCAGGAAGCTGTCGACGACGTGGAACCGTTCCTGGTCGGGGGCCAGGTAGTTGAGCGGGATGTGCTTCTCGCCGGTCTTCGTGTCGATCAGCACCGCGTGGCGCTGCGAGAACGTGCCGCGCCCGCTGTCCTGCCCGGCCAGGCGGATCCGCTTGCCTCCAACGAGCAGCGTGCCGAACGCCAGCGACTCCGCCGTGGCGAAGTCGACGGGATAGCTCCCCTCGCCCATCTGCTTCCGGCGACCGAGCAGCATCTCGATCTTCGGGTGCGCGGCGAACGTGGCAGGGAGGTCCGTCAGCCGATCGGTGAGATCCTGCAGTGCGTCGAGGCCGACGGATTCGACCGCGAACTCGGTCTCCAGCTGTTCGTCCTGCTCGAGGACGACCGCCGGTACGACCTGCGTCTCGGTCTCGGGGGGGCGGCTCTGCCGCACTTCCTCGAGCGAGGCGCGGTAGCGCAGCTGGAGGGACTCGTTGAACTTCTCGGCCTCCTCGGGGTCGAGCACACCAGCGCGCACGAGCCAATCCTGGTAGATCGCGCGGACCGAAGGGTGCGCCTCGATCTTCTTGTAGAGCAGCGGCTGCGTGAAGCTCGGCTCGTCACCTTCGTTGTGGCCGTGGCGGCGGTAGCAGACGATGTCGACGACGACGTCGCGCTGGTAGCGCTGCCGATACTCGAGGGCGAGGCGGATCATCCGCACCGCCGCGAGAGGGTCATCGCCGTTGACGTGGAAGATCGGCGCCTGGATCGCCTTGGCGACGTCCGTGCAGAACGGCGTGCTGCGCGCATCCGCCGGGTTGGTCGTGTAGCCGATCTGGTTGTTGACGATCACGTGCACGGTGCCGCCGGTGCGGTAGCCGTGGAGCTGCGACATCTGCAGCGTTTCGAGCACGACGCCTTGGCCCGCGAAGGCCGCGTCGCCGTGGACGAGGACGGGGAGGATCCGCTCGCGCGCCTCGTCGCCGCCGACTTCGTGCTGCTCCTGAAGCGCGCGGGACATGCCCTCCACGACGGGGTTCACCGCCTCCAGGTGGCTCGGGTTGCACGCGAGGTCCACCGCGATCTGGCGACCGGCAGGCGTCACGTGGACGTCGCTCGCGCCGAGGTGGTACTTCACGTCGCCCGAGCCCTGCGTCGACTGCGGATCGATGTAGCCCTCGAACTCGCCGAAGATCTTCGTCAGCGGCTTGCCGAGCGTGTGCGCGAGGACGTTCAGGCGTCCGCGGTGCGCCATCCCGATGACGGCCCGCTCGACGCCGACCTCCGAAGCGCGGTTGAGAAGCGCATCGAGCGTCGGGATCAGCGTCTCGCCACCCTCGAGCGAGAAGCGCTTGTGGCCGACGAAGCGGGTGTGCAGGAAGCGCTCGAAGGCCTCGGCCTCGACGAGCTTGTCGAGCACGCGGAGCATCAGGTCTCGCGGCAGCGCATCCTCGTTGCACGTCCGCTCCATGCGCTCCCGGAGCCACTCCTTCTGCTCCGGGTCGACCATGTGCATGTACTCGACGCCCACGCGCCGGGTGTAGGTCGCGCGCAGCACGTCGCGGATCTCCCGCAGCGTCTTCCGCTCGACGGTGCCGATCCCGCCCGACCAGAACTCACGGTCGAGGTCCCAGATCGTCAGGCCGTAGGCCTCCATCTCGAGCTCGGAGAAGGTCTTCGGCTCGAAGGCCAGCGGGTCGAGGTTGGCGACCGTGTAGCCACGGACCCGGTAGGCGCGGATGTACTGCATCACGCGCGCCGCCCGCTCCAGGTTCTCCGACTCGCGAAGCGGCGAACCCAGCGAGGAGCGCCGGTCGACCGCCATCCGCATCGGCTGGTAGGGCAGCTTCAGGTCCGCGAAGACCTGGTCGTAGAAGCCGTGCTCGCCGTTGAGCAGCTCGTGCACGCGCTTCAGGAACTCGCCCGAGTCCGCACCCTGGATGACCCGGTGGTCGTAGGTGCTGGTCAGCGTCATCACCTTGCTGACGCCGAGTTCGTTCAACGTCTGCGCAGAGGCCGCCTGGTAGGCCGCCGGGACGCCGATGGCGCCGGTTGCGAGGATGAAGCTCTGGCCCTTCATCAGCCGCGGCAGGGACGCCACGGTGCCGATGCCGCCCGGGTTGGTCAGCGAACACGTCGTGTCCGCGAAGTCCTCGGGCCGCAGCTTGCCCTTCCGGGCCTTCCGGACCTGCGCGTCGTAGGCGGCCATGAACGTCGCGAAGTTCATCGAGCCGCAGTCGCGAACGTTCGGAACGACGAGGCTCCGGGGGCCGTTGTCGCGCGAGACGTCGACCGCGATGCCGAGGTTGATGGATGCGACCGACTCGCGGTAGGACTTGCCGTCGATCTCGACGAAGCGGGACAGCATGCCCGGCACGGCCTGCAGCGCCCGCACCGTCGCCCACGCGATCAGGTGCGTGAAGGACGCCTTGCCGCGGAACTCACCGACCAGGTACTGGTTGATGATCCGACGGTTCTCCTCCAGGACACGGACCGGGAGATCACGCGTGCTGGTCGCGGTCGGAACCCCGAGGCTCTCGACCATGTTCTCCGCGATCTTGGCCGCGACGCCGCGAAGGGGCGACAGCTCCGCGGCGGGCGCTTCGGCGGTCGGCTCCGATGCGGTGTTCGCAGACGCCGCGGGGGCCTCGGCTGCGGACCGCTCGGGGAGCTGGTCCGCCGGGAGATGGGACTCGAAGAACCGGCGCCACTCGTCGCTGACCGCGTCGGGGTGCGCCATGAACTCCGCGTAGACCTGCTCGACGTAGCCGGCGTTGACGCCGAACAGCTCCTCGAAATCGACGGTGGGAGCGCCGCTCTGGGACTGCACTGGAGGAGATTCCTGGAGGAAGGGTCGGGGAGGGAGGGACCGGGGACGCACCCCGGCTTTCGTCAAGAGACCGTCGAGGGATGAGGACGCACCGCCTGCGTCGGGGCAGAACCGGCCCCAACCCGTTGGATTCCAGTCGTCGGCGTGCGCGGGCCGCGCGGACAGCGCACCAGCGAGGATCGGCCCGTCGCCTACTTCTTGGCGACGAGCATGACCATGCGCCGTCCTTCCAGGTGCGGCTCGCGCTCGACGCGCGCGATGTCCTGCAGGTGCTGGAAGACCTCCTGCATGACCTTGATGCCGAGCTCCTTGTGCGCCATCTCGCGCCCGCGGAACAGGCAGTTGATCTGCACCCGGTCGCCCTCGGCGAGGAACTCACGCGCCTTGCGGACCTTCACCATCACGTCGTGCTCGGCGATCTTGGGGCGCACGCGCACCTCCTTCACCTGCGACTGGTGCTGCTTCTTCTTGGAAGCCTGGTCCTTCTTCTTCTGCTCGTACTTGAACTTGCCGAAGTCCATGATGCGACAGACCGGCGGGCGCTGATCTGGCGCGATCTCGACGAGGTCGAGGCCCTTTTGGCTGGCGATCGCGAGGGCATCGGCGGTGTCCATGACACCGAGCATCTTTCCTTCCTCGTCGATGCAACGCACCTGCTTGACGCGGATGCGCTGGTTCGTGCGGGGGCCGCGCGGCGGCGCGGGACGGCCACGAGGGGGCCTACGCATCGCCATGGAGAATCATCCTCATTCGG